>NZ_JBBBEM010000017.1:0-69648 GCF_037154035.1 Kineococcus sp. G2
CGTTCGGGAAGGCCGCCGAGCAGCGGTCCGCCGAGGCGTTCACGCAGGCCCTGCAGGTCATGCAGGCCACCACCGTCGAGGACCTGGAGAACACCGGCTTCACCGTCGCCGACTGAACCCCGCGGTGCGGCGCGGCCACCTCCCGCGCCGCACCGCCCACCCCCGGAACCCCACCCAGGAGCCCCGACATGGCCGTCCAGACCGCCCCCGCCCCCGTGCGCCGGCCTCGCCGGTCACCGGCGCCCTACGGCTTCCTCGCCCCGGCGGTGCTGTTCTTCACCGCGTTCCTCGCCGCACCCATCGTCTACGCGTTCTACCTCAGCTTCCGCAAGGAGGAGGTGCAGGGCCTCGGTCTCGGGTCGGCCGGCCGCACCGAGGTCTGGGCCGGGCTGGGCAACTACGCCCGCGCCCTGAGCGACCCGGAGTTCCTCGCCAGCGTGGGCCGCGTCGCCCTCTACGGCCTGGTGCTCGTGCCCGTGATGATGGCGCTCGCCCTGACGCTGGCGCTGCTGCTGGACTCCGGGCGCACCCGGGTCGGCGGCTTCGCCCGCACCTCGATCTTCCTGCCCTACGCGGTGCCCGCGGTCGTGGCCTCCCTGCTGTGGGGCTTCCTGTACCTGCCTCGCGTCAGCCCGCTGGTGGACGTGCTGGAGGCCGTGGGCCTGCCCGCACCGGACCTGCTGTCCTCGCGCCTGGTCATCGTCGCCGTGGCGAACATCGCCCTGTGGGGCGGCGTCGGCTTCAACATGATCGTCCTGTACACGGCGCTGCGGTCGGTCCCGCAGGAGATCTACGAGGCCGCCCGCATCGACGGCGCGAGCGACCTGCAGATCGCGTTGCGCATCAAGGTGCCGATCGTGGTGCCCTCCCTGGTCATGACCGTCATCTTCTCGATGATCGCCACCCTGCAGGTGTTCGCGGAACCCACCACGCTCAGCCCGCTGAGCAACTCCATCTCCTCGACGTGGACGCCGCTCATGAAGGTGTACCGCGACGCCTTCGTCCGCAACGACGTCTACTCCGCCGCGGCCACCTCCGTGGTCATCGCCCTCGTGATGCTCGTGCTGTCCTTCGGGTTCCTCAAGCTCGTCGGGAACCGCGCCTTCGACCAGGAGAAGTGAACCTGCCGTGCCCCCCACCTCCCTGATCCCGCCGGCCCCGGTGCGCGCGACGGGTCCCCGCAGCGCCCCGCGGCGCCGCGGCCGTGCCCGCACGACGAGCACCCGCCCCAGCGCGGCCGTCACCGTCCCGCTGCTGCTGGGGGCCGCCTACTGCCTGCTGCCGGTGCTGTGGGTGCTCGTCGCCTCCACCAAGAGCGCCGCGGAACTGTTCTCCACGTTCACCCTGGCGCCCAGCACCCACCTGCTGGACAACGTCGCCGACCTCGCCGCCTACCGCGACGGGCTGTTCTGGCGGTGGATGCTCAACACGGCCGTGTACGCCGGGGTGGGGGCGGCGGCGTCCACGCTGGTCTCGGCGATGGCCGGGTTCGCGCTGGCGAAGTACTCCTTCCCCGGCAAGAAGCTGGTCTTCGACGTGCTGCTGGCCGGTGTGCTGGTGCCCGGTGTCGTGCTGGCCGTCCCGCAGTACCTGCTGCTGGCGCAGGTGGACCTGACGAACACCTACTGGTCGGTGCTCCTGCCCAGCGTCATCAGCCCCTACGGCATCTACCTGGCGCGCATCTTCGCCGCGGCCGCCGTCCCCGACGACGTCGTGGAGGCCGCCCGCGTCGACGGCGCCGGCGACGCGCGCGTGTTCGCGACCATCGCCCTGCCGATGATGCGCACCGGGCTCGTCACCGTGTTCCTGTTCCAGTTCGTGGCGATCTGGAACAACTTCATGCTTCCCTACATCATGCTCGGCAACGACAGGCTCTTCCCCGTCACCGTGGGCCTCAACGGCCTGCTCAACCAGGGCGCGTCCCAGCCCGCCATGTACACCTCCGTGGTGACCGGTTCCCTGCTGTCCATCCTCCCGCTCGTGGCGCTCTTCCTGTGCCTGCAGCGCTACTGGCAGGTCGACCTGTCCAGCGGCGCGGTCAAGGGGTGAGCGTGCCCGACCCCGCCGCCGCCCGCACCCCCGCGCCCCGCGCCCCCGCCGCCCGCAAGCGGCCCACCATCCGCGACGTCGCCCGCGAGGCGGGGGTGTCGTACGCCACCGTCTCGCGGGTGCTCAACGGGCACGAGTGGGTCAGCCCGGAGTCGGCGCGCGCCGTGCGCGAGGCCGTGGCCCGCACCGGGTACACGGCCAACCCGCACGCCCGCTCCCTGGTCACCGGCCGCTCCGGGTCCGTCGCGTTCCTGCTCACCGAGCCGCAGCACCTGCTGTTCGAGGACCCCGTCTTCCCCGTGCTGCTGCGCGGCGTGGCGCAGGCGCTGTCCGAGCGGAGCCTGACGCCCGTCCTCCTCATCGCCGGCACCGCCGACGAGCGCAGCCGCGTGCTCGCGTACCTGCAGGGCGGGCACGTCGACGGCGTGCTGCTGGTCTCCTCCCACGCCGGTGACCCGCTGCCCGGCCAGCTCGCCGCCACCGAGGTGCCCGTGGTGGCCTGCGGGCGGGTGCTGGGCATGGAGGGGCGCATCAGCTCCGTCTCCGCCGACGACCGCGGCGGGGCGCGCGCGGCGGTGGAGCACCTCCTCGCCGCCGGCCGGCGGCGCGTGGCCACCATCACGGGGCCGCTGGACACCCCCGGCGGGGTCGACCGCCTCGAGGGCTACCGGGACGTGCTGCGCAGCGCCGGCGGCGAGCCGGCGCCGTCCCTGGTGCGCCACGGGGACTGGAGCCGGGACAGCGGCGCCGCGGCGATGCGGGCGCTGCTGGAGGTGGAACCGGAGCTCGACGCCGTCTTCGTCGCCTCCGACCTGATGGCTTCCGGGGCGCTGGCGGTGCTGCGCGCGGCGGGGCGCTCGGTCCCCGGTGACGTGGCCGTCGTCGGCTTCGACGACACGGGCCTGGCGGCCACCCTCGACCCGCCGCTGACGAGCGTGCGACAGCCGCTGGACCGCATCGGCCGGGAGATGGTGCGTCTCGTCGTCGACGGCATCGACGGCGCCGAACCGCTCACGGCGAGCGTGCCGACCTCCCTGGTGGTGCGCGACTCCGCCCCCTGAACCCCGCGGGTCACCGCGCGAGCGCCCCGCCCGGCACCGCCGGCGCGGGGCGCCGCCGCGCCCGCCGCCCTCAGGCCGGCCGGGGCGGGCACGCGGCCGCGCCCACGGTGAACCACACCCGCTTGCCCGCGGCGTGCTGCTCGACGCCCCAGTCGCTGGAGAGCAGGTCGACCAGGGCCACGCCGCGCCCGCCCGTGGCCTCCGGCCCGACCGTGCGCCGCACGGGCGGGGTGCTGTCGGCGTCGTCCACGGCGACCCGCACGAGCCCGGGGGTGCAGCGGACGTCCAGGCGCACCGGGGGGCGGCCGTGCAGGACGGCGTTGGCGGTCAGCTCGGCGGTCAGCAGCTCCACGACCGTCAGCGCCGCGGGCGCAACCCGCGCGTCGGCGCAGCGCTGCACGACCCAGTGACGGGCCAGCGGCACCGACGACAGGTGGTGCTCCAGGTCCAGGTGCCACCGGCCAGCGCCGTCCGGGTGCTCGCCACCGGGGGCGGCACCACCGGCCGGAGCGTCGGCCCGCGCGTCGGCCGGAGCGCCGGCCCGCGCGTCGGCCGAGGTGCCGTCGGGGGTGCCGGGAGCACCGCCGGAGGCGCTGTCCGGGCGGCTGGGCTGGGTGCGCTGCTGCGTGCCGTCGTCCATGGTCCCGCGCGTCGTCTCCCCGCTGTCCGTCGCGGTTCCCGTCGTGCTCGGACCCCGCCGTGCCGCTGCCCAGCTTCCCACCCGCCGTGCCCGGACGCTCGGCGGCCCCGGTGCGCGCAGTCGCGCACCGGGGCCGCCGAGGCCCCCGCGGGCCCCGTTCCGGGCCCTCGCCCGGGCCCGCCGTGTCAGGGTTCGAACACCACGCGGGCGGGCACCCGCCCGGCCAGGACGTCGGCGAAGGACTCGTTGACGCTCTCCAGCGGCCGGGACTCCACCACCACCCGGGTGCGGCCCGCGGCGTGCAGGGCGAACACGTCCGCCAGGTCGTTGCGGGTGCCGACGATCGAGCCGATGACCGACTTGCCCTGCAGGACGGTCTCGAAGATCGGCAGGGTGATGGTGCCGTCCGCCGGCAGCGCCACGCACACCAGCCGGCCGCCGGGGCGCAGCGCCCGGTACGCCTGGTCGAAGGAGGCCGGGGAGGCCGCCAGGGCGATGCTCACGTCCGCGCCGCCGAGGGCGCGCACCGCCTCGGCCGGGTCGCTCTCGCGGGCGTTGACCAGGTGGTCGGCGCCCAGCTCCTTCGCCAGCTGCAGCTTGTCCTCCTGCACGTCCACCGCCACCGTGAAGGCGCCGGCGATGCGGGCGTACTGCAGCGCCAGGTGCCCCAGGCCGCCGACGCCGAAGACGGCGACGGTCTCCGCCGGCGCCACCCGGGCGACCTTGACCGCCTTGTAGGTGGTCACGCCCGCGCAGGTCAGCGGTGCGGCCTCCAGCGGGGAGATGCCCTCCGGCACGGGGTTGGCGAACGCCGCCGCGACGACGGCGTGCTCGGCGAAGGCGCCGTCGACGGAGTACCCGGAGTTGCGCTGCTGCGCGCACAGCGTCTCCCACCCGCCCACGCAGTGGCGGCACGTCCCGCACGCCGAGCCCAGCCAGGCGATCGCGACCCGCTCGCCGACGCGGCGGGAGGTGACCTCCGCACCGACGGCCTCGACGACCCCGACGCCCTCGTGGCCGGGCACGAACGGCGGGTTCGGCTTGACCGGCCAGTCGCCGCGCGCGGCGTGGATGTCCGTGTGGCACAGCCCGCTGGCCTCGATGCGCACCAGGACGTCCTGCGGCCCCGGCACGGGCACGGGCACCTCCCGCACCTGCAGCGGGGCGGTGAACTCGGTGACGACGGCTGCTCTCACGGTGTCCTCCCGGACTCGGGGCCGGGGCGACCGACCGCCCCGGGAACACCACCAGCCTCGTGCGCGGCCGGCCGCACCGGCAGGGCCGGACGTCCCCGGCAGCGGGGACCTCCGACGGGACCCCGGGAGGGACCTCCGTCCCTGGTGGGTCGCGCACCGCTCGCGCACCGTGGCGGGATGAGCCACCTCACCGCACTCTCGCCGGCCGAGTGCCGGGCGCTCCTCGGGGACCGGGGCACCGGCCGGGCCGTCTACAGCGAGCACGCCCTGCCCGCGGTCGCGACGCTGAACTACGCCGTCGTCGGCGACCACCTGTACTTCCGCACCGGCGCCGGCACCGCGCTGGCGCGCGCCGTGGGCGACGCGGTCGTCGCCTTCAACGTCGACCACGTCGACGCCGCCGCCCGCAGCGGGTGGAGCGTGACCGCCACCGGCCGCTGCCGCCGCGTCGGCGACCCCGAGCCGACGAGCCTGGCGGGCCGCCTGGACACGTGGGCACCGGGGGTCCGCCAGGAGCTGTTCCGGCTGGACCTGTCGCGCCTGACCGGCCGCCGCCTCGGCCCGCCGCCGGGCGCGGAGCGCGTGGTCGACGTGACGGCGGACCTGACGGGCGACCGCGCGGCGGCGGTGACCCGGTGAGCGCCCCGAGCGGCACCACCGGCGTGCCCGCCCCCGGCGTGGAGCTCCTCGACGAGCCCACCTGCTGGCAGCTGCTGCGCGACGCCGGCCTCGGCCGCTTCGTGGTCGTCGACGCCGACGGGCGCCCGGACGTCTTCCCCGTCAACCACGCCGTCGACCACGGCAGCGTCCTCTTCCGCACCGCCGACGGCAGCAAGCTGGCCGCCGTCGCCTCCGGCTCGCCCGTCGCGTTCGAGGCCGACGGCGTGCACGACGGGGTGGCGTGGAGCGTCGTGCTGCGCGGCGTGGCCCACCAGGTCACGCGCGTGGCGGAGCTGCTGGACACCGCCTCGGTGCACCTGGCGCCGTGGCAGGCCGGCGGCAAGGGCCGCTTCGTGCGGGTGCGCGGCGACGTCACCGGCCGCCGCTTCCCCGTCACCGGTTCCGGCTGGTGGGAGGCGCGTCCCGCTGCGCACGGCGGTGACCGGCCCGCGCGGTGATCACCCGCTCCACCACACGTCCACCGGCGGCCACGCTCGGTAGGGTGCCCAGGGACCGCCCCCGACGCCGAGGTGCCCGCCGTGCCCAAGAAGAAGAAGCCCGCCCGCCGCACCACCGGCCCCCGGCCCGCCCCCGGCCTCTCGCCGCTGCGGGCCGGTGGTCGCGCGCTCGGCGACCTGCAGGTGGAGTACCGCGCCTTCCTGGAGACCGAGGAGGACGAGGCCGTCCTCGAGCCCGGCGACCTCGAGGCGCGCCTGATGGAGTCGCTGGGCTGGCTGCTGCTGGACACCGGTGAACCCGTCGAGCGCAGCTCCGCCACGTACTTCAGCGCCGCCGAGCTGCGCGCGCTGTTCACCGAGCTCGTGCCCGCCGTCGCCGAGCACAACGACCTGGACGCGCAGGAGCTCGTCGACGAGGTGCGCGTGGCGTGGACGACGTACCTGATGTTCCTGGGCGAGTCCGGCGCCTGGCGGGGCGCGCCGGAGGAGCTCGCCGACTGCCTGGACGTCGCCTCCGGCGGCATCGCCGGCACCGCCTCGGACCAGCGCAGCGTCCTGGACGCGCTGGAGGCGGCGGCCCTGGCCGTGCCCGCCGAGGACGAGCTGCGCGACCTGCGGACCGTGCCCGTGGTCACGGGGGCGCTGGAGGCGCTGGACGCCCTGCGCGCCGGGATCCCGGTCGGTGAGGAACCCGTCGTGGACGGGCCCGTCGTCGACGCCCTGCGCGCCGGGGTCGGCGAGGCCCTCGACCCGGTGGCGCTGTGGCTGGACTGGACCGCCTCCGGGGTGGTGGAGGTCGTCGACGGCCGCACCCACGTGCCCGGCCCCGTCGACGCCCTGCACGACGTCGACAACCGCCGCGACGTGGCCGCCGGTGTCCTGTCCACCGCGGTGACGAACGTGCTGGCGGCCTCCTCGACGCCGGCCGCGGTCGTCGGCGGGCTCAGCGTCGTCACGGCCTCCGTGCTGGACCCCATGACGACCCCCCAGCTGCGGGCGGTGCTGGAGTCCACCGGGGACGGCGACGAGCTGCCCGCGGCCCTGGAGACGGTGCGGGCCCTGGGCGAGCTGGGGGTGCTCTCGACGGTGGAGCCGTGGACGGCCCGCCCCGGCGTGGCCGGTGCCGTGCACGACGTGGTGTCGGTGTTCTTCGCCGAGGACCGCGACGACGAGGACGAGGGTGTGGGCGTCGGCGCGCACGCCTGAGCCCGGTGCCCCCGCCCCGGTGGGCGTGGGGCCGGGGGGCGCGGCCTCAAGGAACCCGGCCGTCGTGCCGACCACCGGCGGGTGACGCAGGAGGTGAGCGTGGGGATCCGCGAACTGCTGGACGGCCACGGGGTGCGCAGCGTGTTCCAGCCGATCGTGGACCTGGACAGCGGCGACGTCGTCGCCTACGAGGCGCTGGCCCGCGGCCCGGTCGGGCCGCTGGAGCGCCCCGACCTGCTGTTCGCCGCCGCCCGCGCCGAGGGCCTGCTCGCCGAGCTGGACGAGGCGTGCCGCGCCGCGGCGTTCCGCGGGGCGCTCGCCTCCGGGCTGCTGGCCCCGCTGACGCTGTTCGTCAACGTCGAGCCGGAGGTCCTCGACAGCGCCCCCCTGGACGACCTGCTGGCCCTGGCCGCGGGCGCCCCCGGTGAGCTGCGCGTCGTCGTGGAGATCACCGAGCGGGCCATCGCCGCCCGGCCCGCGGAGCTGCTGCGCACCGTCGCCCGGGTGCGCGAGCTCGGCTGGGGCGTCGCCCTGGACGACGTGGGCGCCGACGCGATGTCGCTGGCGTTCATGCCGCTGCTGCGGCCGGACGTGGTGAAGCTGGACCTGCGGCTGGTGCAGGAGCGTCCCGGCGCCGCCGTCGCCGAGATCATGCACGCCGTCAACGCGTACGCCCAGGAGAGCGGGGCGACCGTGCTGGCCGAGGGCATCGAGGACGAGCGGCACCTGGTGATGGCGCGCGCCCTGGGCGCCCACCTGGGGCAGGGCTGGCTGTTCGGCCGGCCCGGGCCGGCGCCCGTGGCCGGTCTGCGCACCGGTGAGCTGCGCCTGCCCGCCCCGCCGGCCGTCGCCCGGTTCGCGGAGTCCTCGCCGTTCGCGCTGCTGCCGCCGGGCACCGCGCTGCGGCGCTCGCCGAAGTCGCTGCTCATCGAGCTGTCCAAGCAGCTGGAGCGCGAGGCGCTGCGCATCGGCTCCACGTGCGTGGTCGCCGCCACCTTCCAGGAGGCGCGGCACTTCACCCCCGCCACCACCGGCCGCTACCGGGACCTGGTCGAGCGCACCGGGTTCGTGTGCGCGCTGGGGGAGGGGCTGCCCGCCGAGCCGCTGCCGGGGCTGCGCGGGGCGGCGCTCGACCGCCGAGACGCGGTGCGCGGGGAGTGGGACGTGGTCGTCCTCGGCCCGCACTTCGCCGTGGCGCTGCTGGCGCGCGACCTCGGCGACAGCGGGCCGGACGCCCGCCGCACCTTCGAGTACGCCCTGACGTACGAGCGCGCGACGGTCGTGGCCGCCGCCCACTCCCTGCTGTCCCGGGTGGCGCCGCGGGTCGCGGCCCCCGCGTCCCCCGCACTCGCACCGGCACCGGCACCGGCACCGGCACCGGCACCGGCACCGACGGCCGGGGTCGCCGGGGTCGCCGGGGCCGCCGCTCCGGACGTCGCGGCCGCCGTCGGGGCGGCCGCGGTGGCCGCGGGCGTCGCCGGGCCGGGCGCCGACGCCTCCGTCGCCGAGCGCGTCCTGCACCGCGTGCTGGGCACCACCTCGCACGGGGTGACGATCGCCGACGTCACCCGTCCCGACCAGCCGCTGGTGTACGTCAACGCCGCCTTCGAGGCGCTGTCCGGGCTGCGCTCGGAGCAGGTGCTGGGGCGCAACTGCCGCTTCCTGCAGGGGCCGGACACGGACCCGGCGGTGGTGGCGCAGGTGCGGGCGGCGATCGACGCGGGCCGGGAGTGGCGCGGGGTCGTGCTGAACCACCGCGGTCCGGAGCGCACCCCGTGGTGGAACGAGATCCAGCTGGCTCCGGTGCGCGACGCCGACGGGCGCGTGGTGCGCTACGTCGGCCTGCAGAACGACGTCACCGCGCGCGTGGAGGCCCAGCGGGCGCTGGAGGTGGAGCGCGACCGCACCCGCGCGCACCTGCGGCGCATCGAGGACCTGGCCCGCACCGACGCCCTGACGGGGCTGCCGAACCGCCGCCACCTGGCCGACCGGGTGGCCGCCGCGCTGGCCGCGGGGGACGCGGTGGCGCTGCTGTTCTGCGACCTCGACGGCTTCAAGGCCGTCAACGACCGCTTCGGCCACGGCGCGGGCGACGAGCTGCTCGTGGTGGTGGGCGGGCGGCTGCGCGAGGCCCTGCCGCCCGGCGGCCTGGCGGCGCGCCTGGGGGGCGACGAGTTCATCGTCGCGCTCACCGCCCCGGGTGGGCGCGCGGTGCTCGCCGACGCCGGGGAGGTCGCGGCCCGGCTCGCGCGCGCGGTGGCCGACCCGGTCGGCCTGGGTGGGGTCGACGTGTCGATCTCCGCCAGCGTCGGGGTGGCCGTGGCGGCGCCGGGGGACGACGTCGAGGACCTGCTGCGCCGGGCCGACGAGGCGATGTACGAGCGCAAGCGGCTCCACCGCGCGGGCTCCCGCTCCCTGCCGCTGGGCTGACGCCCGGCCCCTCGCCCTGCGTGCCCGCCCGCTCACGCGCAGCCCGCGGCTGACCGGTGTGGAGCAGCGATCCGCCGAGGTGGTCGCCGGGCGCGGCGGTGATGGTGGACACTCCTGCGGGGGTTCCGCGCCCGGGTGCGCGGGAGCACAGCACCAGCAGGGGGAGGAACACGCATGGGTAGCCACGTCGTCGTCGCCGGTGGGGGCATCGTCGGCCTGTCCACGGCCCGCGAGCTCAGCGCGCGCGGCCACCGGGTCACGGTCCTGGAGAAGGAGGACCGGCTCGCCGAGCACCAGACGGGCAACAACTCCGGCGTCATCCACTCCGGTCTCTACTACGCGCCCGGCAGCCTGAAGGCGCAGCTGGGCACCGCCGGCGCCCGCTCGATGCGCGAGTTCGCCGAGGAGCACGGCATCGCCGTCGACATCTGCGGCAAGCTCGTCGTGGCCACCACCCCCAAGCAGGTCCCGGCGCTGCGCCGCCTGCTGGAGCGCGGCCTGGCCAACGGCGTGCCGGTGCGGCTGATCTCCCCGGAGGAGGCGCGCGAGTTCGAGCCGCACGTGAACTGCGTGGCCGCCCTGCGCGTGGAGAGCACCGGCATCGTCGACTACCGCGGCGTGTGCGACACCCTGGCGCAGCTGGTGGAGAAGGACGGCGGTGAGATCCGCACCGGCTCGGAGATCGTCGGCATCTCCTCCACGTTCCGGTCCGTCACCGTGCAGACCACCACCGGCGAGGTCACCGGCGACGTGTTCGTCAACTGCACCGGCCTGCACTCCGACCGCATCGCCCGCCTGGCCGGCCTGGAGCCGGAGGTGCGCATCGTGCCGTTCCGCGGGGAGTACTTCGAGCTCACCCCGCAGCAGTCGCACCTCGTCAAGGGCCTCATCTACCCGGTGCCGGACCCGACCCTGCCGTTCCTCGGCGTGCACCTGACGAAGATGGTCGGCGGCGGCGTGCACGCCGGCCCCAACGCGGTGCTCGCCCTCAAGCGCGAGGGCTACACCTGGGGCGACGTCTCGCCCGCCGACCTGCTCGACACGTTCCGCTGGCCCGGCACCTGGAAGCTGGGGATGCGCTACTGGCGCACCGGCATCGACGAGGTGCTGCGCTCCGCCTCGCGCGCCCGGTTCCTCGCCAGCCTGCGCGAGCTGGTCCCCGCGCTGGCCGACGACGCGCTCGTGCCCACCCACGCCGGGGTGCGCGCGCAGGCCCTGCACCGCAGCGGCGCCCTCGTGGACGACTTCTACTTCGAGCGCGGCATCCGCCAGGTGCACGTCCTCAACGCCCCCTCGCCCGCGGCGACCGCCTCGCTGGAGATCGGCCGGCGCATCGCCGACGAGATCGACACCGAGGTCTGACGGGCACCTCCCGCAGCACCCGCTCGCCCGGTCCCGCACCCGCGGGGCCGGACGCCGCGGCACCACCCACCGCCTGGGCGGTACGACTGCACTGCTCTTCCGGTACAGTCGTACTGGAAGGGGGCGCTGCGCAGCCGGGAGGGCTGCGGACGACGCCGTCCCCGGAGGAGCGGACGTGCCACTCGGCGGCGACACCCCGGTCAAGCGCCGCGCCGGCAAGCGCGACGAGGACGTGGCGCTGCGCCGCCGGTCGATCCTGGACGCCGCGGTGCTCTGCTTCGGTGAGCACGGCTACCACGGGACCTCCCTGCGGGACGTGGCCTCCCGCGCGCAGGTCTCCCTGGGCGGGCTCGTGCACCACTACCCGGAGAAGGCGGCGCTGCTGGAGGCGGTGCTGGACCGGCGCGACGAACGGCGCGCCGACGTCTACGCCTGGGACGTCGTCGACGGCCTCACCTTCCTCCGGAACGTCCTCGCCGTCGCCGAGGACGACCTGACGGACCGGGCGCAGGTGGCGATGAACGCCGTCCTGACCGCTGAGGCCAGCGCCGCCGACCACCCGGCCCACGAGTACATCGCCCGCCGCTACCGCAAGCTGCGCTCCGGCATCGAGCGCGCCCTGCAGGACCTGGCCGAGCGCGGGCTGCTGCGCGACCCCTCGGTCCCCGTCGGCGTGCAGGCCAGCCGCCTGCTCGCCGCCAGCGACGGCTCCCTGCTGCAGTGGCTGCACGAACCCGGGGCCGTGGACCACGTCGCAGCGCTGCGCGCCCACATCGACTCCTACCTCACCACCGCGCTCTGAACCCCCGCACCGGCTCGCCCGCGGCCGCAGTGCCCGCGACGCCAGGAAAGGCACCCGTGACCAGCACCCGCACCGCCTCCAGCGACACCGCTCCGGTCATCGCCGGCTCCTTCCCCGACCCGACCGCCTGCCGGGTGGGGGACGACTACTACCTGGCCGCCTCCAGCTTCGAGCACTTCCCGGGCGCCCCGGTCTTCCACAGCCGCGACCTGGTCTCCTGGCAGCAGATCGGCAACGTCCTCACCACCCGCCGGCAGTTCCCCCGCGGCGACGGCCGCCCCTCCGGAGGCGTCTTCGGTTCCACGCTGCGCCACCACGACGGACGCTTCTGGTTCATCACCACGAACATGAGCACCCTGGGCGCCGGGCACACCATCGTCACCGCCACCGACCCGGCCGGTCCGTGGAGCGAGCCGGTGCACGTCAGCGGCGCCGTCGGACTGGACCCCGACCTCGCGTGGGACCGCGACGGCCAGTGCTACTTGACCTACGTCGGCTTCGGCGGCCCCGGTGGGGCCGCCATCGTGCAGGCCCGCCTGGACCCGGACGCCGGCACGCTGCTGGAGGAGCCGTACCCGGTGTGGCAGGGCACCGGCCTGGCGTTCCCCGAAGGTCCGCACCTGTACCTCGTCGACGACACCTGGTACCTGCTGCTGGCCGAGGGGGGCACCGAACGCGGTCACGCGGTGACCATCGCCCGCGGTCCCTCGCCGGCGGGCCCCTTCGAGGCGTGCCCGGGCAACCCTGTCCTGACCCACCGCAGCACCGCCCACCCGGTGCAGAACGTCGGTCACGCGGACCTCGTCCAGCGCGCCGACGGCACCTGGGTCGCCGTCCACCTCGGCGTGCGACCCCGTGGCACCGCGCCCGGTTTCCACGTCCTGGGACGGGAGACCTTCCTGCGCCCGGTGTCGTGGGAGGACGGCTGGCCGAACCTGCAGGGTCCGCCCCTCGACGTCCCCGTCCGGTCCCACGTCGTGCGGGAGTCCTTCACCACCGCTGCGCTGCACCCGCGCTGGGTCGTGCCCGCCGGCGACGCCGCCGAGTTCACGACCGCCACCCCCGACGGGCTGCTGCTGCGGGCGGCGCCGGACGAGGAGCGGTGGAGCAGCCACCTGCTGTGCAGCCGGGTCACCGACCTGCACTGGTCCGCGACCGCCACGGTGGACGTGGCGCCCGGGTCCGTCGCCCGCTTCGTGCTGCGACTGGACGATCGCCACTGGTACGCCGTGCAGACCGACGGCAGCACGGTCAGCGCCCGTGGGCGGATCGGTGACTTCGTCCACGACGTCCCGAGCCGCCCCGCGCCCGGTGGTGCGGTGCGGCTGCACCTGCGTTCGGAGCCGGATCCCGCTGCGCACCGCCCGGGGGCCAACAGCGGGCCCGATCGAGTGGTCCTGGGGGTGTGGGCACCGGACGGCTCCCTCGTCCGGCTGGCCTCCTGGGACGGGCGCTACCTCTCCGGGGAGGTCGCCGCCGGCTTCAACGGTCGCGTGCTGGGCGTCGCCGCACTGCGGGGCGAGGCGACGCTGCTCGCCTTCGAGTACGACGGGAACGATCTCGAGGGTGCGTCCGGGCACGTGCCCGGCCGGGAGTGAGCGCACCGCCCCGGAACCCGGCCGCGCCCCCTCGTGCGGGGCGGGGCCTCAGAGAGCGGCGGCCACCGGCAGCGGCGAGCCCTGGACGGGCAGCGGCTCGACGAGGTAGCGGTTGATGGAGTTCCTCGTCTGCTCGACGAGGTCGATCTCGTCGAACCCCTGCAACCACAGCAGTTGCAGGCCCTCGGCGAAGGCGGTCGATTCGAGCGCCGCCTGGTGCGGGTCCGTGCCCGGCCGCAGGAGGCCCTTGGCGCGAGCCTGCTCGAAGGCGCGCGAGGTGCCGTCGACGATCATGCGGAAGCGGCGCTCGAAGTACTCGTGCGCCGGGTGGGAGCGGTTGGTCGCCTCGGCGGCGAGGATGGCGTAGAGCTGCACGACACCGCGTTCGCGCTGGTTCCTCCCGGCGATCTCGACGAGCGCGCTGAGGAAGTCGATGTCCGTGCGCGCCCCGATCGTCTCGAGCGCGAACAGGTCGCGGCGCTCCAGGACGGCCTGCAGGAGTGCGAGCTTGCCGTCGAAGTGGTGCAGCAGCCCGGGCTGCGTCATGCCGACCTCGCGGGCGATCTCGCTGACCGAGGTGGCGACGTAACCGCGCTGGGAGAAGACCTTGAACGCGGCGTCCAGGATCGCCTCCCGCCGCTGCGCGGACTTCCTGTACTCGCCCCGTCGCGCTGCCATGGCGGTGAGGTTACCAGGCTGCGATCCGGATACCTTATGCGTCTAAGGATTTCGTGTTAGTGTCCCCCGCACGTCACAGCTGACGCGCACCTAGGAGGACAGCAACGATGCTCCGGACCACCAAGCTCGCCGCTCTGGCGGCCGCTGCCGCGCTCTCGCTCACCGCGTGCTCGTCCTCTCCGGAGGACGCGGGCGGCTCGGGCGGCGGCGCCTCCGACGAGCTGCGCTACGGCGCGGTCGTCGACGTCGCCACCTGGAGCGCCGCCGACGCCTCCTGGGGCAACACGGCGCTCTACTACTCCGCCGTCTACGACACCCTGCTGCGCACCGCGGCGGACGGCACCGTCGAACCCGGTCTCGCCGAGGCGTGGGAGTACGACGAGCCCCGGACCCACCTCACGCTCGACCTGCGCGACGGTGTGACCTTCACCGACGGCACCGAGCTCACGGCGGAGGTGGCGGCCCAGAACCTCGAGCGCTTCCGCGACGGCGCCTCGGAGAACCGCGCGAACCTCTCCTCCGTCACCCAGGTCGAGGCGACGGACGAGGACACCGTCGTCATCACCCTCTCCCAGCCGGACCCGGCCCTGCTCACCTACCTCAGCCAGAACTCCGGCCTCGTCGCATCGCCGGCGACGTTCGACGCGGCCGACGCGCAGGCCACGCCCATCGGGTCCGGCCCCTACGTCCTCGACGCCGCCGCGAGCACACCCGGATCGACCTACCGGTTCACGGCCAACGAGGACTACTGGGACCCGGAGATCCAGCACTACGACGCCATCACCATCAACTACTACGCCGACGCGTCAGCACTGCTCAACGCCCTGCGCGACCAGCAGGTCGACGCCGCCAACCTGAACTCGGTGACCCAGGTGCCCGACGCCGAGGCCGCCGGTTACACCGTCAACAGCCACACGCTGAACTGGAAGGGCCTGATCATCGCCGACCGGTGGGGCGTGAAGAACGAGGCGCTCGCCGACGTCCGCGTCCGGCAGGCGATCAACCACGCCATCGACCGGAAGGGCCTGCTGCAGGCGCTCGAGGACGGTTACGGCGAGCCGACCACCCAGATCTTCGGCCCGGACACCGCGGCCTACGACGCGGACCTGGAGGACGCCTACCCGTACGACCCGGAGCGGGCCAAGGCGCTGCTCGCCGAGGCCGGCTACCCGGACGGCGTGACCATCACCATGCCGCAGACCTCGTTCGTGCCCCCGGCGGAACCGGAACTGATCGCGGGCGTGCTCGCGAAGTCGAACATCTTCGTCGAGTACGAGCAGGCCGGTGAGAGCTTCATCGGGGACCTGCTCGGCGGCGAGTGGGGGATGTTCTCCTTCGGTCTCAACCAGGAACCGCTCGCGTGGATGTCCTACGTGCTCGCCGTGGCGCCGGACTCGGCGTGGAACGTCTACCACCAGAGCGACGAGACCGTCGAGGCGCTGGCGGCCCGGATGCGCCTGGGCGGTGAGGACGGCGACGCCGCCGCGCAGGAGCTCAACGAGCACCTCGTCGAGCAGGCCTGGTTCGCGCCCTTCTACCGGGTGCTCGGAGTCGTCGTCACGCGCGAGGGCACCTCGCTGACCCTCAAGGACGGCCAGGCGCTCCCGAACCTCTGGGACATCACCCCCACCGCCTGACCACCCACCTCGTGGGGGGCGGGTTCCCCCGCCCCCCACCGGCCACCGACTGGAGAGGCACCGTGCTCAAGTTCGTCGGGAAGAGGCTCGCCACGGGTGTCGGCCTGATCGCCGCGCTGAGCGTGCTGACGTTCTTCCTCCTGCAGTTCGGCGCCGCCGGGACCGCCCAGCGCATCGCCGGGCAGTCCGCCTCGCCCGAGGCCGTCGCGGTCGTCGAGGAGCGGCTCGGCCTCGACCGCCCGCCCCTCGAGCGCTTCGGCTCGTGGGTGGCCGACGCGCTCGGCGGCGACCTCGGCCGCTCGTGGTTCGGGGGGCAGCCGGTCGTGGACACCGTGACCAGCCGCATGGCGGTCACCGTCACCCTGGCGGTCGGCTCCGTCGTCCTCACCGCGGTGATCGCCGTCGTCCTGGGGGCGCTCGCGGCCGCCCGCCGCGGCTGGCTGGACCGTCTCGTGCAGCTCCTCGGGGTCATCGGCCAGGCGATCCCCGGCTTCCTCATGGCGCTCGCGCTGGTCCTCGTCTTCGCCATCGAGCTCGACTGGTTCCCGGCGACCGGCTACACGCGCCCCTCGGAGTCCATCGGCGGGTGGCTGCTGTCGATCGCCCTGCCGGTGGTGGCCCTCACGGTCGGATCGATCGGCGGCGTCGCCCAGCAGGTCCGGGGGTCCATGATCGACGCCTTCTCGCGCGACTACGTCCGCACGCTGCGCAGCCGGGGCCTCTCACGCCGCCGGGTGGTGTACCGGCACGTGCTGCGCAACGCGGCGGGGCCGGCGCTGAGCATCCTCGGCCTGCAGTTCGTCATCCTCCTCGGCGGTGCCGTCATCGTCGAGACCCTCTTCTCCATCCCCGGTCTCGGGCCGGCTGCGCTGTCGAGCACGTCGCAGGGCGACATCCCTGTGGTCATGGGCATCGTCGTGGTGACCGGCGTCGTCGTCGTCCTCGTCAACACGCTCGTCGACGTCGCCCAGGCCTGGGTCAACCCGAAGGTCCGTCTCTCATGAGCAGCGCACACCGGCTCCCCGCCTCCACCCCGACCCGCGCGCCGCGCGCCGGCCTGCTCCGGCGCCTCCTCGCCCACCCCCTCGGCGGCGTGTCCCTCGTCCTCCTCGCGGTCATCGGCGCCGTCGCCGTCGCGGCGCCGTGGGTGGCGCCGCACGACCCCACCGCGACGGACCTCCGGATGATCTTCGCCGAGCCGGGTGGCGGGTACGCCCTGGGCGGCGACAGCGCCGGGCGCGACGTCCTGTCCCGGCTGCTCGTCGCCACGGCCTGCTCGATCGCCGGCGGCCTGCTCGTCGCCGGGGTCGCAGCGCTCGTCGGCGTGACCGCGGGTCTGGTCGCCGGCTTCTTCGGCGGGTGGATCGACACGCTCGGGGCGTGGTTCACAGCGCTCACCATGTCGCTCCCGTCGATCATCGTGCTCATCGCGGCGCGCTCCGTCATGGGGCCGTCGATGTGGTGGACCATGGCGATCTTCGGCGCGCTGGTCTCCCCGGTGTACTACCGCGTCGTCTACAACGCGGTCCGTGGCGTCCGCGGCGAGCTGTACATCGACGCCGCGCGCACCTCGGGGCTGTCGAACACCCGGATCATCGGTCGCCACGTCCTGATGGCGGTCCGGGCCCCGGTCGTCCTGCTGACCGCCGGGGTCGTCGCGGCCGGCATCGGCATGCAGGCCGGGTTCGACTTCCTCGGTCTGGGCGACCCGACCACCCCCACCTGGGGGCAGATGCTCAACGAGGGCTTCTACAACATCAACCGCTCGCGGCTCCTGGTGCTCTGGCCGGCGCTCGCGCTCGGCCTGACCACGGTCTTCCTGACGCTCCTCGGCACCGCGCTGCGCGACGAGCTCGAGGGCCCGTCCGACGCCCGGCGCCGCAGGAACCGCGCACCGTGGGCGCCCGACGGGCCGCTGCCCGCCGTCATCGACCACGGGAACGCCCCGGAGGGCGAGCCCCTGCTGGTGGTGCGCGACCTCGCGGTCGCCTACCCCTCCGAGAACGGCTTCGCCACGGTGGTCCGCAACGGCCGGCTCACCGTCCACCGCGGCGAGACCCACGGCCTCGTGGGGGAGTCGGGGTCCGGCAAGAGCCAGACCGCCTTCTCCGTGCTGGGCCTGCTGCCCCGGGGCGGCACGGTGGTGGCCGGCTCCATCGTCTTCGACGGCGACGAGCTCGTCGGCCGCACCGACGAGCAGATGAACCGCCTGCGCGGCAGCCGCATCGCGTACGTGCCGCAGGAACCGATGTCCAACCTCGACCCCTCGTTCACCGTGGGCGACCAGCTCACTGAACCGCTGGTCACGGTGCTCGGCCTGTCCAAGGCCGAGGCCGAGCGCCGGGCGCTCGACCTGCTGGAGCAGGTGGGCATCCCCGACCCCCGGCGGACGTACGCCTCCTACCCGCACCAGCTCTCCGGCGGGATGGCGCAGCGCGTGCTCATCGCCGGCGCGGTGGCCTCCCGCCCCGACCTGCTCATCGCCGACGAGCCCACGACGGCGCTCGACGTGACCGTCCAGGCGGAGGTGCTGGACCTCCTGCGCGACCTGCGCGACGAGCTGGGCATGGCCGTCCTCATCGTCACCCACAACTTCGGGGTGGTCGCGGACCTCTGCGACCGCGTCTCCGTCATGCAGGAGGGCGTCGTGGTGGAGACGGGCACGACCCGTGACGTGTTCGCCGACCCGCGCCACCCCTACACGCGGGCGCTGTTCGCGGCGATCCCCAAGGGCGCCCCGCGCGCACCGCTCGCAGGCGTCACCAGCGCCGGCGCGCTCGGAACCGGGAGGATCGCATGAACGGGTCCCTGCTCACCGTCGACGACCTCGTCGTCGAGTACCCCGGCCGGGGCTTCCGCGCGCCGCCGTTCCGGGCCGTCGAGGGCGTCAGCTTCGACATCCGGCCCGGCGAGACCGTGGGTCTCGTCGGCGAGTCCGGGTCGGGGAAGACCACGATCGGCCGAGCGATCCTCGGGCTGGCCCCGGTGTCCGCCGGCACGGTGACCTTCCGCGGCGAGGACATCAGCCGCCCCACCCCCAGGCGCCGCCGCGAGCTCACGCGTGACCTCCAGGTCGTCTACCAGGACCCCTACTCCTCGCTGAACCCGTCCCTGACGATCGGCGACTCCCTGGCCGAGCCGCTGGTCGTGCGCAGGACGCCGAAGCAGCAGGCGCGGGCGCGGGTCCGGGAGCTGCTCGACACGGTGGGGCTGCCGACGGACGCGGCCGACCGGATGCCGCGCGAGTTCTCCGGGGGCCAGCGGCAGCGCGTCGCGATCGCGCGGGCCCTGGCGCTCGACCCGACCCTCATCGTCTGCGACGAGCCGGTCTCGGCCCTCGACCTGTCGACGCAGGCCCTGGTCCTCGAGCTGTTCCTCGAGATCCAGCAGCGCACCGGGGTCGCCTACCTGTTCATCTCCCACGACCTCGCCGTCGTGCGCGAGATGTCCCACCGGGTCGCCGTGCTGCACCGCGGTGAACTGGTCGAGTGGGGTCCGGGTGACGTCGTCACCTCGGCGCCCGAGCACCCCTACACCCAGCGGCTCCTGCTCGCCTCACCGGTGCCCGACCCGGCCGCGCAGGAGCAGCGGCGTGCCGACCGGCTGCGGCTGCGGGAGCTCCAGGCCGAGCAGGACCTCCAAGCCGGTACCGCCTGAACCGCGCGCCGCTCGGCCGCCGACCGTAGTCTCGCGGGGGTGACGAGCCGGAAACCCGCCGGCCGCTCCTTCGAGAGCTGGGTCGAGCGGCAGGTGCGCGAGGCCGCCGAGCGCGGTGAGTTCGACGGCCTGCGCGGTTCCGGTCAGCCGCTGCGGAACCTCGACCGCCCGTTCTCCGCGGAGGAGTGGGCCGCCGAGAAGGCGCGCCGGGAGGGTTTCGACGTCTCGGCGATGCTGCCGCCGGCGCTCGCGCTGCGCCGCGAGCGGGAGGTCCTGCTGCGGGACCTGGGCGAGCTGCGCTCGGCCGCGGAGGTCGACGCCGTCGTCGCCGACTTCAACGACCGGGTGCGCGAGCTCTACCGGCGCCCCGCCGACGGCCCGCTGGTGGTCGTCGCGCTGCTGGACGCCGCGCAGCTGCGCGAGCGCTGGGGGGCCACCCGCCCCGCACCCGCCGCGCCGCCCGCGGCCGCGGTGCCGGTGCGTCGCCGGTGGTGGCACCGCCGCCCCGCCCCCTGATCGTCCTGTCCGTGTCGGGTGAGCCGCCTGACGTACTAGTTCGTGTTACGTTCTAGTGGTGGAGGGTGAGCGCTGGGCCAGCGACTGGATCCGCGCCGCGCTGCCCCTGGTCGTCCTGTCGGTCCTGCACCGCGGGGAGGCGCACGGGTACGCGCTGCTGCAGAGCCTGCGGGGCCTCGGCCTCGGCTCGCTGCGCGGCAGCACCCTCTACCCCCTCCTCGCCAGGCAGGAGGAGCTGGGGCGGGTGGAGCACCGGTGGGAGCCGGACAGCGGGGGCCCGCCGCGCAAGGTCTTCACGATCACCGAGGCCGGCCGGCGCGACCTGGTGGCTCTGGGCGAGGACTGGACCGGGCTGAACGCGATCGTCACGGCGGCGGTGGCCGCCGCGACGGCGGGCGGAACAGGGGGACAGCAGTGAACTACTACCGTCAGCTCGCCCACCAGTTGCGCCGGCGGCACCTGGCCGAGGACGACGTCACCCGGGTGCTGGCCGAGGTGCGCGACCTCTCCCGCGGGTCCGCCGAGGTGGCGCGGGAGGAGTTCGGGCCCGCGGAGGACTACGCCGGGAACTTCCCCGAGGGCGCCACGCGGTGGACGTGGACCCGCTTCGCGAGCTGGGGGGTGTTCCTGGCCGGCATCGCCTTCCTGATCGTCAGCCAGGAGCTGCGCCGTCGGGGATCGGAGGTGCTGCTGCCCTGGTGGGGTGTGCTCACGGTGTGGCTGGCGACGGTGGTCGCCGGTGACCGGCTGCGCTCCCTGCTCGACCACCGTCTGCCGCGCGGCCACCGCATCGGCGCGGTCCCACCGTCCCGCCCCCGGTCGCTCCCGTCCTCCCCCGCGCCGCCTGAGCGCGGGGGCGGTGAGCCCGCCCGCAGCGACGGCACGGCGAAGCCCTCGGCCTACTACCGCGACCTGGCGTTCCACCTCCGGTCGCGGCAGCTCCCCGAGGCCGAGGTGACGCGCATCCTGGTGGAGGTTCGGGAGCTGGTGCGGGCTTCCGGGTCCGCGCCGGAAGTGGAGTTCGGTCCGGCGCGGGAGTACGCCGAGCAGTTCGCCGGGCAGGAGCGGCGCCACGGCTGGGGGCCGCGCGTGTTCACGGTGTGCGGCCTGCTCGGGTTGGTGATCGGGCTGACGGACGTGGTCGCCGAGCTGCGCGGTCGGGAGTTCCTGCCGCCGGGCTCGCTCCTGCTGGTCTTCGCAGGGCTCATCGTCGGAGGGAGTGTCGTCGCCGTCGTGCACGGGCACCGGTTGCCGCGCGACTTCCGCGAGCCGTCGTGAACCCCGCGGCCCCGCCCGTCGGCGAGCCGGGGCGCGAACCCCCCGCGGCAGGTGCCAGGGTCTCCCCGTGAGCCTGGACCTGTCCGCCGTCGTCCTCAACGACCACGCGCCCGCGGCGTTCGCCGCCGCCGTGCGGGAGGTGGAGGCCGCCGGGCTGCGCACCGCCTGGACCTACGACCACCTGTCCTGGCGGGACATGCGCGAGGGGCCCTGGTTCAACGCCGTGCCGCTGCTGGCCGCGGCGGGCACCGCCACGAGCACCGTGCGGCTGGGCACGCTCGTGGCGTCCCCGAACTTCCGCCACCCGGTCACGTTCGCCTCCGAGGTGATGACGCTGGACCACGTGTGCGGCGGGCGCCTCGAGCTGGGCGTGGGGGCCGGGACCTCCGCCCACGACGCCGCCGTGCTCGGTGCCCCGCCGCTGACGCCGGGGCAGCGCCAGCGCCGGTTCGAGGAGTGGGCGACGCTGCTGACCCGGTTGCTGGCGCAGCGGGTCACCGACGCGAGCGGCGAGCACTACACCGCGCACGACGCCCGCACCGTCCCCGGGCCCGCGCAGCCGGGCGGGGTGCCGCTCACCGTCGCCGCCGCCGGACCGCGCGGGATGGTGTTCGCCGCCCGCACCGCGAGCGCGTGGGTCACCTACGGCGACCCGTCCGCCGCCGGGCCCGACGCCGTCACCGCCGGGTACGTCGAGGCCGCCGAGCGGTTCGAGCGGACCCGCCGCGCGGTCGCCCCCGAGCGCGCGCTGCGCCGCCTGGCCCTGGTGGGCCGCGATGAGACGGGTGTGCTCGAGCGGTACGGCGAGTTCGCCGAGCGCCTGGCCGCGGCCGGTTTCGACGAGGTCGTCGTGCACTGGCCGCGCCCGGACGGCCGCGGGGTTCCGGCGGGCTCCCTGCCGGGGGTGCTGCGCGCCCACGGCCTCGGCGGGTGAGGAGCCGGACGCGCGGGGGACGCCCGCCCGGGTGAGGATGCCGGTCGGGGACGCCTGGCCGGGACCCGTGCCGCAGACGAGGAGGAGCGCGTGCCGCGCGAAGGTGAACCGCTGGAGCGGATGGGGTTCCTCACCATCGGCTCGTTCGACCCCGCCGACCCCGGCCCGGGCCACCGCAGCACCCTGGAGGTGATCGAGCTGGGGGAGCGGCTGGGCTTCGACAGCGCGTGGGTCCGGCACCGGCACCTGCAGCACGGCATCTCCTCCCCGGTGGCGGTGCTGGCCGCCGCGTCCCAGCGCACCCGGCGCATCCGGCTGGGCACCGCGGTGACGCCGCTGGGGTGGGAGAACCCGCTGCGCCTGGCGGAGGACCTGGCGACCGTGGACGTCCTGTCCGGCGGCCGGCTGGAACCCGGCGTCAGCGTCGGGCCGCCGATCCACCTGGAGCACGTGCGCGACGCCCTGTACCCGGGCACCGCGGACGCCGAGGACTTCGGCCACGAGCGGGCGCTGCGGCTGCAGCGCCTGCTGCGCGGCGAGGCCGCCAGCTCCTTCGCCGGCACCGAGGGCACCGAGACGTACTCCGAGCGGGTGCAGCCGCACTCGCCGGGGCTGGCGCAGCGCCTGTGGTACGGGGCCTCGAGCCTGGCCTCGGCCCGCTGGGCGGGTCAGCACGGGCTGAACCTGCTGACCTCCAGCGTCGTGAAGGCCGAGGGGGACGGGCCCTGGGACTTCGGGGAGCTGCAGCGCACCCAGCTGCGAGCGTTCCGCGCCGCGCACCCGGCCGGCGAGGCGGCCCGCGCCTCGCAGGGCCTGGTGGTCATCCCCACCGACGGCGCGAGCCGCGCGCAGCGGGAGCGCTACGCCGCCTACGTGGCCGCGCGCACCCCGCGCACCCGGGAGCCGCAGGGACCGGCCCGCTTGCTGTTCGCCCCGGACCTGCTGGGCGGCAGCGAGGAGATCGCCGCCGCGCTGCGCGCCCACCCGGGGTACCGGCAGGTGCGCGAGGTGGTGTTCGCCCTGCCGTTCGGCTTCGCCCACGAGGACTACGTGCAGATCCTCACCGACACCGCGACCCGGCTCGGGCCCGCGCTGGGGTGGCGGGCGGGCGCTCCCGGCTGAGCGCGGCAGGCCCCCGGCCGAACGGCCGGGGGCCTGCTGGTGGGCGCCTCGAAGGCGGGTGCCGGTTCAGCCCTTCAGGCCGGTACCGGCGACGCCCTCGACGATGCGGCGCTGGAAGAGCAGGAACAGGATCACCAGCGGAAGAGCACCCAGGATGGACGAGGCCTGGATGTCGGAGTAGCGCTGGCCGAACGAGCCCTGCACGGTCGCCAGGCCGACGGGGATGGTCATCAGCTCCGGGTTGGCCACCACGAACAGCGGCAGCAGCAGGTTGTTCCAGACGTTGACGAACGTGAGGATCGCCATCGCCGAGATCACCGGCTTGGACAGCGGCATGATGATCGAGCGGTAGATCCGCCAGAAGCCGGCGCCGTCGATGCGGGCGGACTCCTCGAGCTCCTTGGGCAGGCCGTCGAAGAACTGCTTGAAGACGAAGACCGCGATGACGTACGGCACCTGAGGGAGGATCACCGCCCAGTAGGTGTTGAGCAGCGAGACGGCGTCGAGCATCTGGAAGATCGGCACCACGAGCACCTGGCTGGGGATCATGATCCCGGCGAGCATGAGCAAGAAGACCAGGTTGCGCCCCCGGAACTGCAGCCTGGAGAGGGCGTAACCGCTCATCGAGGCGGTCACCACGGTCAGCAGCGTGGTGACCACCGAGGTGAAGAAGCTGGCCAGGTACCAGTCCCAGATGGCGCCGCCGCGCAGGATGTTGGCGTACGGCTCGAAGGTCAGGCCGCCGTATCGGAGGATCTCCTCGGCGCCGACCGCGGACACGCTGTTCGGGGTCAGCGACGTCTTGATCGCCCAGAAGCTGGGGATCAGCCACAGGATCGCGAAGACCCCCAGGACGACCCCGCAGACGACGTTGAAGGCGCGGGTGCTGTTCTTCGACGAGTCCGCCACCCGCCGGGGCGGCGGGGCCGCTGCGGAGATGCCGGTGCGGCGGGGGCTGCTGCTCGTTCCGGTGGTCGCCATGTCAGGCCCTCCTCTCCTGCGCGCGGTCGATGAGCTGCCGCAGCACTGCGATGATCACGATGACGATGAACAGCAGCACCGAGGCGGCCGAGGCGGCCCCCACCCGGAAGTCGGTGAACGCCGAGGTGGTGATCAGGCCCAGGGCGACCTCTGTCGAGATGCCGGGGCCGCCGCCGGTCATGAGGTACACCTGGTCGAAGATCTTCAGGCTGGCGATGATCTGCAGCAGGATGACGAGCGTCGTCGTGCGGCTGAGCATGGGGATGGTGATCCACCTGATCTGCTGCCACGGCGAGGCGCCGTCCAGCGCGGCCGCCTCGTACAGCTCCCGCGGGATGTCCTGCAGGCCGGCGAGGTAGAGGATGAAGTTGAAGCCGATCGTCCACCACACGGTGGTGATGGCGATGCCGATCATGGCGATGCTCGGCGTGCCGAGGACGGGCGAGGGGGCCTCCACGCCGAACCACCCCTGCACCACCGCCAGCAGGCCGCTGGCCGGGGTGTAGATGAAGTTCCAGATCAGCGCGATGGCGGCGGACGGCAGGATGAACGGGACGAAGAACGCCAGGCGGAAGAGCGCCTGGCCCCTGCGGACCCGGTTGGCGAGGATGGCGAACACGAAGGACAGCACGACCAGCGGCGGCGTCGTGTAGAGCGTGAACTGCAGGGTGTGCCACATCGCCGACCAGAACTCCGGCCGGGTCAGCATCTCCTGGTAGTTGCCGAAGCCGGTGAAGGAGCCGAACCCCTCCTGGACGATGCTGGTGTTGAAGAAGCTGGCGATGACCATGTAGACGGTCGGCCAGATGAGGAACAGCACGTAGAACAGGGCGAAGGGGGCGAGGAACAGCCAGGCGGGCTTGGTGTCGCCCGCGCGCAGCCGGTCCTTCCTCGGTGGCCCGTTGACGGCTGCACCGGGCTTCGTGATGGCCGGAGCGCTCACGGGCGGGCCTCCTGTCGGCGTTGACGGCTCGTGGGTGTGGCGCTCATGACAGAGGGTCCGCCGTCCTGGCGTAGGTGCCCAGCTGCGAGCGCATGCTGGCGATGGCCTCCTCGGGGCTGGCGATGCCCTGCATGACCAGGCCGATCTGTGCCCCGACGATGTTCTCGAAGTTCGACCCCGACCCGGAGTACCACGCGGGGGCGTCGTACACGGCGTAGTCGGCGGCCTCCGCGTAGTCGGACTGCGGCTCCATCGCGGCGTACTCGGGACTGCGCAGCGCGGGCAGGTAGGCCGGGACGTGCCCGCCCTCCGCCCAGGCCAGGCTCTGGTCGAGCATGGACTTCACGAAACCCATCGCCAGCTCGAGCTGCTCGGGGCTGCGCTCCATCGTGGGCAGCACGAACGCGTGGGAGTCGGCCTGGCAGGCCGGCTGGTCGAACAGCGTGGGGACGGGGACCATCCCGAACTCCAGCCCCTCCACGCTCTGCGCGGTGGTGATCTCCCACTCGCCCTGCAGGTAGAACGCCGACTGCCCGGTGAACATGAGCGTCTGCGACCCGGCGTAGTCCGTCGCCTGCGGCATCAGGCCGCTCGCGGTCAGGCTCTGCATGTAGGCCAGCGTGTCCGCGACGAGCGCCTCGTCGAACGTCAGCTCCGTCCCGCCGTCGGAGAGGAAGGGGGTGCTGCCGTTGCGCTGGGAGTACAGCGTCTGGAAGAAGCGCCAGGGCGTCGCCGTCTCGCTGACCGTCGCCACGCTCGCGCCGTAGGCCCCGGTGACCTCCTTCGCCGCCGTCAGGGCGGCCTCCCACTGCTCGGTGCCCTGGATGGGCACCAGTTCGTCGTTCGCGTCGAGCAGGCCGGCGTCGCGGCAGACCGCCTTGTTGTAGAAGAGGACGAACGGGTGGGTGTCCAGCGGGACGGCGTAGGCCTTGCCGTCCATGACGGTGGACTCCCACACCTTGGGCGTGAAGTCGGCCGACGACAGCCCCACCGAGGCGAGCATCTCGTCGGTGATCTCGGTGAGCAGCCCGGCGCGCGCGAGGTTCGTCGCCCGCGTCGCGTGGGCCACGGCCACGTCCGGGGGCTTGTCGCCCAGCGTGGCCAGGGAGACCTTCGTGTAGTACGGGTTGCCCCAGGCGAACGTCGCCGCCTGCAGCGCGTCCGAACCGCCGTGCTGCTGCTCGTACTCCTCGAGCATGAGCTGCAGCCGCGCGCCGTCACCGCCGCCGAAGAGGTTCCAGAAGGTCACGGTCCCGGGCGCGAGCTGGGTGCCTGCGACACCCGCCACGAGGGGCGTTCCGCACCCGGAGGCCGTCGCGGCCAGACCGAGGCCACCGGCGGCGAGGCCGCCGTGGAGGAGGGAGCGCCGGGTCAGCGCCCGGTGCCGTGGTGCAGGTGGAGAACTCGTCACGCCGTCCGTCCCTCGACCGGGCGGGGACTCCGATGTCCCCGCTGGTGCTGCCGGACGCTAGCACCGACCTGCAACGTTGTCAGGGCTCCGGGAGGGTGTTGCCCGAACCGTGACGGCAGCGGCATGCTGCCCGTGATCCAGCCCTCGACGAGGAGGCACCCGTGCCCCAGGCGCCCGGCTCCACCGACCACCCCCGGGACGTCCCCCGGCCCGAGCACCCCCGGCCCTCCGTGCGCCGCCCGGACTGGCTCTGCCTGAACGGCACCTGGGAGTTCGAGGTGGACGCCGGCGACTCGGGGCTGGAGCGGGGCCTGCTGGAGCGACCGCTCACCGGCGCGATCACCGTGCCGTTCGCGCCGGAGTCGGAGCTGTCGGGGGTGGGGGTCACGGACTTCCTGCCGGCCGTCTGGTACCGCCGCCAGGTCGAGCTGCCCGCGCAGTGGGCCGGGCGGCGCACGCTGCTGCACTTCGGTGCCGTCGACCACGACGCGACCGTGTGGGTGGACGGCGAGGAGCTGGCCCGCCACCGCGGCGGCTTCACCCCCTTCACCGTCGACCTCGGTCACCGCCGCGGCACCGTCACGGTGGTCGTCCGGGCCCGCGACAGCCGGTGGGGCCCGCAGGCGCGCGGCAAGCAGTCCACCCGGTACGGCAACTACGAGTGCTTCTACACCCGCACCACCGGCATCTGGCAGACCGTGTGGGCCGAGCCCGTGCCGGACGTCTCCCTGGCCCGCCCCAGGATCACCCCGGACGTCGCCGGGTCCGCGTTCCACCTGGAGCAGCCGCTGCGCCGCTCCGGCACCGGCGCCGCCGGGGACCGCGCCGGCTGGACGCTGCGGGCCACCGTCTCCGACGCGGCCGGCGAGGTGCTGACCGCGGCGGTGCGCGCCGACCTGGACCTCTCGCCGCGCCTGGTGCTCGCGCTGCCGCAGGACCGGGTGCGGCTGTGGTCACCGGAGGACCCGCACCTGTACGACGTGCGGATCGCGCTCCTGGACGCGGACGGCGCCGAGGTCGACGCCGTGGACACCTACGCGGGCCTGCGCTCGGTGTCCATCGACGGCAAGGCGGTCCTGCTCAACGGCCGGCCGGTCTTCCAGCGCCTGGTGCTGGACCAGGGGTACTGGCCCGACGGGCTGATGACCGCGCCCAGCGACGAGGCCCTGGTGCGCGACATCGAGCTGTCGCTGGCCGCCGGCTTCAACGGCGCCCGGCTGCACCAGAAGGTGTTCGAGGAGCGCTTCCTCTTCCACGCCGACCGCCTGGGGTACCTGTGCTGGGGCGAGTTCGGCGACTGGGGCGCCGCCGAGCGCGGCACGCAGCTGGACCACGAGTTCCAGCGGCCCACCGCCTCCTTCATCACCCAGTGGCTGGAGGCCCTGGAGCGCGACCACTCGCACCCCGCGCTGATCGGCTGGTGCGGGCTGAACGAGACCTACCAGCGCCTCACCGACCGGATCACCGTCCTGGACGACGTCACCCGCGCGATGTTCCTGGCGGCGAAGGCGATGGACACCTCCCGCCCCGTCCTGGACGCCTCCGGGTACTCGCACCGGGTCGCCGAGTCCGACGTGTGGGACAGCCACGACTACACCCAGGACCCCGCGGAGTTCGCCCGGGAGGTCGGCGGCCTGGCGCAGGACGCCCCGCACGTCAACCGCGGCGAGGACGGGCGGGAGTGGTCGGTGCCCTACGGGGGGCAACCCTGGTTCTGCAGCGAGTTCGGCGGCATCTGGTGGCGGCCCGACGCCGAGGCCAGCGACTCCTCCGTGGACCGCGGCGCGGAGTCGTCGTGGGGCTACGGGCGGGCTCCGCGCAGCGAGGAGGAGTTCCACGAGCGCTTCGCCGGGCTGACCGGCGTCCTCCTGGACGACCCGTTGATGTTCGGCTACTGCTACACGCAGCTCACCGACGTCTTCCAGGAGCAGAACGGGATCTACTCCTTCGACCGCTCGCAGAAGCTGGACGTCGAGCGGGTCCGCGCCGCGCAGCAGCGCCCCGCCGCGATCGAGGAGGCGTGGCGGGCGCGAGCGCTGCGGGAGGGGCGCGCGTAGGGTCGCCGGCATGGAGTACCGACGACTCGGACGGTCGGGGCTGCGCGTCTCGACGATCACCATGGGCACGATGACGTTCGGCGGGCAGGGCGCCTTCGCGAACGTCGGGAACACCGACGTGGCGCAGGCGCGCCGCCAGGTGGACGTCGCGATCGAGGCGGGGGTCAACCTCTTCGACACCGCGGACATCTACTCCGACGGCGTCAGCGAGGACATCCTCGGCGAGGTGCTGCAGGGCCGGCGCGACGACGTCCTCGTCGCCACCAAGGCCCGCATGGTCGCCGGACCCGGCCCCAACGACGGCGGCGCCTCCCGGCACCACCTCGTGCGCTCGGTGGAGCGCAGCCTGCGCCGGCTGCGCACCGACCACGTCGACCTGTACCAGATCCACGAGTGGGACGGGCAGACGCCGCTGGAGGAGACGCTGGAGGCGCTGGACACCCTGGTGCGCAGCGGCAAGGTCCGCTACGTCGGTGCCTCCAACCACTCCGGCTGGCAGCTGATGAAGGCCCTGGCGGTGGCCGACGCCCGCGGCTACCAGCGCTACGTCTCCCAGCAGATCCACTACACCCTGCAGGCGCGCGACGCCGAGGACGAGCTGGTGCCGCTGACCCTGGACCAGGACCTCGGCATCCTGGTGTGGAGCCCGCTGGCCGGCGGGCTGCTGTCGGGCAAGTACCGCCGCGACCGCTCCGCGCCGGAGGGCTCGCGGCACCTGACGGACTGGAGCGAGCCGCCCGTGCACGACGAGGGCAAGCTGTACGACACCGTCGACGTGCTCGTCGAGGTGGGCGAGGCGCACGGCGTCTCCGCCGCGCAGGTGGCGCTGGCCTGGTTGCTGGGCCGGCCCGGCGTGACCTCCCTGGTGATCGGCGCGCGCACCGAGGAGCAGCTGCGCGACAACCTCGCCGCGGCCGACCTGGTGCTCACCGACGACGAGCGCCGCCGCCTGGACCAGGTGAGCGCGGTCCCGCTGCGGTACCCGCACTGGCACCAGGCCGCCACCGCGAAGGACCGCCTCTCGGCCGCGGACCTGTCGCTGCTGGGCCCGCACCTGGGCTGACGGCCCGGCTCCGGGCGCGGGGTGCGGCGCTCAGCCCGCCGGCGCCACGACCGTGGTGTCCCGCCCGCCGTGCTTGCCGCGGTACAGCGCCTCGTCGGCCCGGGCCAGCACCTCCGCCACCGAGCTGCCCGGCGTCCACTGCGCCACCCCGACGGTGGCGGTCTGCCCGTGCGGCACCACCGCGCGGATGCGGTCGGCCACCCGCACCGCCTCCTCGGCGGTGCACCCGGGCAGCGCCAGCACGAACTCCTCCCCGCCCCAGCGGGCCAGCGTGTCCGCCTCGCGCAGGCACGACCCCGCCGCGGCGGCGAACTCGCGCAGCAGCACGTCGCCCTGCAGGTGCCCGAAGGTGTCGTTGTAGCGCTTGAAGCGGTCCAGGTCGATCAGGGCGAACGTCAGGGGGGCGCCGGTGCGCTGGGCGCGGGCGATCTCCGCCGGCGCGGACTCGTCCCAGCGGTGCCGGTTCGCCAGGCCGGTCAGCGCGTCGCGCTCCGCCGCCCGCGCCAGCCGCGCCAGCAGGTCCGCGCGCTCCACGGCGTGCGCCGCCTCACCGGCGAACGTGCGCAGCAGCGAGGGCAGCCCCGGGGGCATCGCCGCCACCCGGTGGTGCCACACCACGCTGAGCACGCCGATCGGCTCGTCGCCGCGCAGCAGCACCGGCTGCCACACCGCCGAGACCGCGCCCACGGTGCGCGCCAGTTCCGGGTCCGCGCCCCGGGTGGTGCTCACGTCGGGCGCGAACACCTGCTCGCCGTCCAGGAAGGCCGCGGCCGTCAGGCTGGAGCGCGCCTCCACGTCCACCCGCACCCCCAGGCGCCCACCGGCCCCCGCGCACGCGGTGGAGACCAGGGCGCGGGGACCGTCCGGCTGCAGCAGGTGCACCACGTCCGCCCCCGCCAGGTCGCGCACGGCCTCGCACACCGCCCGGCGCGGGTCGTCGGCCGTGGCCACCGCCCGCGACGCGCGCGCCAGCGCCTCGACCTGCTCGGCGTGCTCGGCCAGCTGGGCGTGCGCCGCGGCCAGCGCGGCCTCCCGGGCGCGGGCGGCGGTCACGTCGTGCATCGCGACCACGGCGCCCAGCAGGTGACCGGCCGTCGCGCTCATCGCCCGCGCCGTGCACAGCACCGTGCGCGAGGGGTGCCCGAAGGGGACGATCACCACCTCCGCGTCGACCACGTCCTCCCCGCGCAGCGCGCGCTGCAGCGGGGAGTCGTGCTCGGTGAGCAGCGTGCGGCCGCCGGGGCCGTACAGGCCGTAGTGGGCCGCCTGGTCGCACGGGTCGAGGTCGTCGCGCACCGGCTGCCCCAGCCAGTCGATCGCGGTGTCGTTGCCCATCTGCAGCCGGCCCTCGGGGTCGGCGACGAGGATGCCGACGTCCACGCTGGCCAGCACCGCCTCGGTGAGCTCGCGGCGGTGCTCCACCTCCGCGGCCACCAGCTCGGCCAGGGTGCGCTGCTCGTCGGCGTCCAGCACGTCCGCGGGCCCGTCCGCGCGCCGCTCCAGCAGCGGCACCAGCAGCTGCGCCACGTCCTCCAGGCCGGCCAGGGCGGCCGCGTCCGGCAGCGCCGAGTGCAGGCACAGCGCCCCCAGCGGCTCACCCCGGGAGGTGAGCACGGGCACCCGCGCGCGGGCGGTGCCCGGCCCGAGCGTGCACGCCTCGTCGCCGGTGAGCAGCTCCACGTCCGCGCCGGGCAGCCCGGCCACGGCCGCGGCCAGCCGCACGGCCGCGGCCGCCCCGGCCTCGCGCACGCTCGCGCGGCCCGTGGTCGTCGTCACGTTCCCCTCCGTCCCGAGGCGCGCCGGGTCCTCGCGGCGCACCGGCGTCCCCGGTCCATCGGCGCGGGCGGCGGCGGGGTTGAGGGGGGACGCGCCTCAGGCCAGGTCGACGGTGAGGGCCAGGTGGTCCGACAGCGGCATCCGCCGCGCCCCGCCGCCGCTGACCCGCAGCGGGGTGGCGCCTTCGCCACCCACCACCACGTGGTCGAGCTGGCGCTCGGGCGCGTGCAGGGGGAACGTGCCGGCGCGCACCAGCGGGCGCATCCCGCTGACGCGGTGCACCGCCTCCGGCTCCAGGTTCAGGTCGCCCATGAGGACCACCGGGCCCGGCCGGCGGCGCAGCACGCGCACCAGCCGCCGCAGCTGCCAGGAGTTCCACCCGGGGATGAACGACAGGTGGGTGCCGGCCACCGTCAGGCAGCGGCCCGTGGCGGGGTCCTCCACCTCGGCCACCACCGCGACGCGCGGCTCGTCGCGCACCAGCTTCGGGCGGCGATCGCCGGGGAAGACGACGGGCACCGTCCAGGGCACCGCCGGCAACCGCACCACCTCCCAGGAGCGCACCGGGAACCGGGACAGCAGGGCGATGCCGTAGGCGGCCTCGTCCGGCTGCTCCTGCCCGGTGGCCGCCATCCACGTGGCCCCGGGGGTGCCCGACAGCGCCGCCACGAACCGGTGCTCACCGGCGTCCAGCGCCTCGGCGGCCACCGCGGTCAGGTCCGCGCGCGCGGAGCGCTCCTGCGCGCGGTCGACCTCCTGCAGCGCCACCACGTCCGCGTCGAGGGAGGCGATCGCGGCGGCGTAGCGGCCCACGTCCACCCGGTCGTCCTCGAGCGATCTGCCGTGCAGGATGTTGAAGGTCGCCAGTCGCACCCTCCCAGGGTGCGCCACGAGAGCAGGAGGAGCACGGTGGAGAACACGGGAGACCACGGCGTGGGAGACGGGGAGGTGGACGCGGGCGTCAACGCCACCGCCACGACCGTCGAGCAGCGCCGCACCGCCCTGGTGCGCATCGCGGCCGAGCTCAAGCGCGCCGAGGTGCCGTTCGCCCTGGCCGGCGGGTACGCCGCGTGGGTCCACGGCGCCCCCGAACCCGTGCACGACGTCGACTTCGACCTGCGCGCCGAGGACGCCGAACGGGTGCGCGAGCACTTCCGCGACGCCGGTTTCGAGGTCCTGGCCCCGCCGGAGGACTGGCTGTTCAAGGTCCTCAGCGACGGCGTGGAGGTCGACCTGCTGCACCGCGGTGGCGGCGTCCCCGTCGACGACGACCTGCTCGCGCGCGCGCAGCAGCTGGAGGTGCTGTCGGTTCAGATGCCGGTGATCTCCGCCACCGACGTCGTCGTGCACAAGCTGTGCGCCTTCGACGAGCACACCTGCGACTTCGCCCCCGCGCTGCGGGTGGTGCGCAGCATCCGCGAGGCCGTGGACTGGCAGGACGTGCGCGAGCGCACGCAGCACCGGCCGTTCGCACAGGCGTTCGTGCACCTGCTCGAACTGCTGCAGGTGGTCGAGGCCCGCCCCTGAGGCCGGTGCCGGCTGCGGTTGCCGACCCGGTGCGTCGGTGCTCGACTGTGCCTCGCGGGTGCAGCAGATCGCCTGATCACCGAGCAAGGACTGATGCGGAGGGTTTCCGTGACCGCTCTAGTTCCCGACGTCGACGCTGCCGTCGCCCCGACGGCGCCGCACAGCACCACCGCCCCGGCAGTCGAGGACCTGGTCGTGGAGCACCTCGACCTGGCGCGCGGCCTGGCCTCGCGCTACCGCAACCGCGGCGAGTCCTGGGACGACCTGGTCCAGGTGGCCTTCCTCGGCCTGGTGAAGGCGGCGCGGGGGTACCAGCCGGGCGCCGGTGCGTCGTTCGCCGCGTACGCGACCCCGACGATCACCGGGGAGATCCGCCGCCACTTCCGCGACCACGGCTGGGACGTGCGTCCCCCGCGGCGCCTGCAGGAACTGCGTTCCCGGATGCGGTCGGTGGAGCGCGACCTGGAGCAGGAGAACGCGGCGGGCGCGGACGAGGACGCGCTGGCCGAACGGCTGGGCACCTCGGTGCAGGAGGTCCGCGAAGCCCGTTGCGCCGCAGCGGCCTACTCGGCGGTCTCGCTGGACGCGCGCCTGGGCGCCGACGACGACACCACCGTCGGGGACACGCTCGTCGCCTCCGGCGACCCCACCTCCGTGGTGGACGACCTCGCCTCCCTCGGTCCGGTGCTGGCGGAACTGCCCGACCGCGACCGGCGGATCCTGGCGATGCGGTTCTTCGCCGACGCCACGCAGTCCCAGATCGCCGCGGAACTCGGCATCAGCCAGATGCAGGTCTCCCGGTTGCTCTCGGCGGTGCTGCACCGCCTGCGCGACGCCCTCGCCGGGGAACCGGCCGGGCGGGGGAACCGCCCGGCGGCGTCCCGGCGCGCCGGTTCCCCGGTCCGCGTGGTCCGCGGACCGCGCTCGGCCGGTCACGTGCCCACCCGCGAGCCGGGTTCCGCGGCCGAGCGGCTGCGCAACGGCGGCGAGGCGGTGCCCGCGTGCTCGCGCATCCCGGCCAGCAGTTCGGTGAGGACGTCCGCGGCCGCGTGAGCGGGCTGCCAGCCCAGTTCCGTCCGCGCGCGGTTCGTGTCCATGACGGGGACCGACATGCCCAGGTCGAACCAGCCGGGTTTCACGGGGTGGATGCGGGCGTGGTGACTGGCGGCCACCGCCGCCCGGGCCAGCCCGTGCGGCACGGGGACGAGCGTGCGCGCGTTCAGCGCCCTGCCCAGGTCGCGCCCGCCCAGCACGGGTTCGTCGGCGAGGTTGAACGCGCCGCCGGCGCGCTGCTCCACGATGCGCACCAGCGCGTCGGCCAGGTCGTCGGCGTGCACGACCTGGAACCGCACCCCGTGCGGCAGGGGCAGCACCGGCAGCGGAACCCGGCCCAGCGCGCGGGCCGGGACCAGGGCGCCGGCGAAGTACCGGGCGATCTCGCTGGCCGAGTCGCGCTGGAACACCAGCCCCGGTCGCACCCGGGTCACCGTCAGGCCCGGTGATTCCGGTTCGACGACGTCCAGGTGCGCCTCCACGGCGGCCTTGTCCCGCGAGTACTGCAGGGTGGGGATCCCCGTGGCGGGCCAGTTCTCGTCCACGCGCGAGTCGTCGTCGGGGTGGTGGGCGTACGTCCCGATCGACGACATGTGCACCAGGTGCGGAACCCCCGTCTCGCGCACCGCGCGGACCACCTCGCGGCTGCCGCCGAGGTTCACGCGGGCAAGTTCCGCGGAGTCGCGGGCCGGCTGGATCAGCCAGGCGGCGTGCACCACCGCGTCGGCACCGCGCACCACGTCGTGCAGCTCGCCCCGGCGGGCCGGGTCGGCGATGTCCAGCGACGTCCAGGTCGCGGTGTCGTAGGGGGACCGGTCGGCGGGCGGCAGCCGCCGGCCGATGCCGACGACCTCGTGCCCGGCGCCCTCGGCGTTGCGCTGCGCCAGGCGGCGCAGCAGGGCGGTGCCGACGTTCCCGGCGGCTCCCGTGATGACGATCCGCACTCCTCAGCGCTCCTCTCCGGCCGCCGGGGCGACCTCCGTGACGACGAACCCGTCGGCCGGGCGCGACGGCACCGGCCGCGCCGGCATCCGCGTCTGCTGCGGCGGGACGGTGAACCGCAGAGCCGACAGCACCTCGGCGGCCTGCGCCAGCAGGCGCACCGTGGCGGGTTCCCCCGGGCAGCGGTGACCGGTGCGGGCGTCACCGCCGCCCTGCGGGACGAGACCGTGCGCGACCGGGCACACGCCGGCCCCGTCGAACCGGCCGGGGTCGAACTCCTCGGGGGACGGCCACGCGGCCGGGTCGCGGTGCGTGCCCACGACGTCCAGCACGATCCGGTCGCCGGCGCGCAGCCGGTGCCCGGCCACCTCGGCGTCGCGGCGCAACCGCGTGGCCAGGGCCGGCACGAAGGGGTAGCGCCGGCGCACCTCGTGCGCGACGGCCAGCGCGGTGCCGGACGGTTCCGCCCCGCCCGCCGCGGCCGCGACGGCGTCCCGCCAGCGCGGGTGCTCGTGCAGCGCCACCGCGGCCTGCGCCACCAGCCACGCCACGGCCACCGTGGGGCGCAGCACGTTCAGCAGCTCCACCGCCGCCGTGCGCTCGTCCAGCAGCTGGCCGTCGGGTCCGCGGTGCCCGGCCACCAGCGCCAGCGCGCTGCCGTCGGGAGCCAGGCGCCGGCCGGAGCGCACGTCGCGCACCACCCGCGCCGCCCACCGCTCGCAGCGGCCCCGGGCCCGGCGGGCGCGCAGGAACCGCGGCCCGGCCGAGCCGAACCCGTCGACGATCGTCGCGAGCTCGTGCGCGCGGGCGGTGTCGGCGGCTCCGCCGGCACCGGCCCCCGCCCAGCGCAGGACCGCCCGGCCGAGCACGCCGACCGCCTCGTCGAAGACCACGACCCGCTCGCGGCCCGGCCACTCCCGCACCGCCCGCGCCCACTCCTCACCCGCGGCGGCCACCAGGCCGTCGACGCGCTCGGCGGCCAGCGCGGTGGTGAACAGCTCCTTGCGCACCCGGTGCGCGGCGTCGTCCAGGCCGTGCACGGCGCCGCGGCCGAACAGGACGTGGCTCAGCGGGGCCGGCACGGCGCCGCGCCGCGCCACCAGGGAGCTGTCGTAGAAGGCGCGCACCCCCTCCGCGCCGCGCACGACCACCGCCGGGCGGCCCAGCAGCCGCGAGCGCACCGGGGCACCCGCCGGGGCGTCGCGGTCCGGGCGCAGCCGCGGCAGCCCGTCGAAGCCCCGCGCCACGAGCGTCAGCAGGAGGTCCGGGGTGCGGGTGCGGGTCCGGCCGCGGGCGTCGCGGACGGCGCCCGGCACGCTCGTGCCCCCGGACGCGTCCGCGGCCGCGCCGCGGGGCGGGGCGGTCGTGGTGCTCATGCCGCCCAGGTACCCGGTCCGTCACCGTCCATGCGTTCCCGGTGCACCCGGTGCACCCGGTGCACCCGGTGCACCCGGTGCACCCGGCGCACCCGGCGCACCCGGCGCACCGGGTGCGTCGAGGTGCCGGGGCGCGCGGACCGGAGTAGGCAAGGGCCATGACCCTGATCGGCACCCTGTTCGACGCGCCGTCCCGCCTGACCGCGCTGGACCCGGTGGCCGCGCGCGCGAAGGACCTCGCCGACCGGTTGCTGCCCGGCGGCCGGGTGCGCGGCCTGCTGCACGGTCGCCCGTTCGGGCACCCCGCCCACCCGGCGATGGCGCTGGTCCCGGTGGGCACCTCGATCTCCGCGCTGCTGCTCGACGCGGCCGCCGCCGTCCTGCCGGCCGGTCGCGCCCTGGACCCGGCCGCCCGGTACCTCACCGCCGTCGCGGCGGCCTCCGCGGTGCCCACGGCGGTCGCCGGGTGGGCGGACTACACGGGCCTGCACGTGGACCAGCAGCGCACGGCGCTCGTGCACGCCACCGGCAACGCCGTGGCCGTCACCTGCTGGGGCGCCTCGCTGGTGGCCGGGCGACGCGCGCCGCTGCTGCGCACCGCGGGCACCCTGGCGGCCGGTGCGGCCGGTGCGCTGGGCGGCCACCTGGCCTACCGGTGGGCCGCCGGCCCCAACCACGCCGAGCACCTGCCGCACCTGGCCGGTGACGAGCACGTGGACATCGGCGCGCTGGAGGAGCTGCCCGACGGGGAGCTGACCCTGCGGCACGTGGGGCGGGCCCCGGTGTGCGTGCTGCGTCGCGGCTCGTCGGTGCGGGCGCTGGCCGACACCTGCTCGCACCTGGGCGGCGGCCTGCACGGCGGCGAGGTCCGCGAGGGCGCCGGCGGACCGGAGGTCGTCTGCCCCTGGCACGGCAGCGCCTTCCGCTTCGACGACGGAGAGGTCGTGGACGGCCCCGCCGCCACCCCGCAGCCCACGGTGGACGTGCGCGTCGCCGACGGCCGCGTGCTGGCGCGCGTCGACGGCCCGCCGGCGTCCTGACCGCCGGGGGCGCCGTCGGGGATCAGCCCAGGAAGTTCGCCGGGTCCGGGCCGCTGCGGCGCAGCCGCACGCCCGGCGGGCGCAGCGCCGCCTCCAGCGAGCGCACGAGCTGGGTGTTGCGCGCCAGCTCCTCGGCCGGGGCGCGGGCGGCCAGCAGGGCCAGCCGCTCGGCGTAGGCCTCGCGCAGCGCGTCGAGGGGGAGGGGCTCGCGCAGGTCCACGACGGCGGGCGCCGCGGCGCCGCCGGCGGGTACCCGCCGGGTGAGGGGGGTGCTCAGGGTGTCCACGGGAACTCCGGTGTCCGCGCACGGGCGGCCCGCGACTGGACCGCGCGGGCCCGGGGGCGGGGCCCGAACCTCGATGGCACCACGCCGGCCGCGACCGGGCAACCGGGGTCGTGGCGCGGACGGGTCTGGACGGGGTGCGCGGGTGAGGGGTTACGGTCGGTGCAGAGCGGTGCGCGACCGTTCGGGGAGAGCGGGGACGTGACGACTGACGGCGTGGACGGCGCGCGCCCTGCGAGGGGCCGGCGCGCCGACGGGGCGCTGGCCCACGTGCGGGCCGCCACCGCGCAGGCGCACGAGGAGCTGGACGGCGGCCTGGACGTGCTGCACCGGCCCTGGGACGTGGAGCTCCACCGGCGCTGGCTGGAGCTGACCCTGGGGCTGCTGGACCCCCTGGAGGCGTCCCTGGAGCGCTGGGCGCGCACGGACCCCGCGGCCCTGGACGTCGCCGCGCGCTCGCGCGCCGGCATGGCCCGCGAGGACCTGCGCGCCCTCGGCGCCGACGGGGCGGCCGTGGACGCCGTGCCGCTGTGCCCGGACGCGCCCACCGCCGCGGGCCGGGCGCAGGCCCTGGGGCTGTGCTACGTGCTGGACGGCTCCACGCTCGGCGGCGCGCTCATCCACCGCACCGCGGTCGCCGCGGGCGTGCCGGAGCGGGCGTGCACCTCCCTCGTGGGCCGGCCGGGGGCCGGGCGGCGCTGGCGCGAGACCGCCGCGGCCGTCGACGCCCTGGGCGCGCCGGGGGACGCCGCGGTGGAGGAGATGACCGCCACCGCCCTCGCCGCGTTCGCCGCCTACCGGCGCTGGCTGGCCCCGCTGGCCCGGACCACCGCGTGAGCCGCCCCCAGCGGGCGGCGGCCCCGGCCGAGGCGGGGGTCCGGGCCGAGGTCCAGGCCGAGGTCCGGGGCGAGGTCCAGGTCGAGGCGGGCACCGAGGCGCCCGCCTACGTGCCCGCCTACGGCCCGGTGGACCTGACCAACTGCGACACCGAGCCCATCCACGTGCCCGGCGCCGTGCAGCCGCACGGGTTCCTGCTGGCGGTGGACCGAGGTACCCACGAGGTGGTCGTCGCCTCCGCCAGCACCGCGCGGCTGCTGGGGCGCGAGCCGGGCGAGCTGCTCGGCCGGCCGCTGCGCGAGGCGCTGGGGGAGCGGGCGGCCGCGGAGGTGCTCGCCCGCGACGCCGCCGACCACGTCGCCGAACCGCTGCACACGGTGCTGGACCTGGCCACCGGCGCGGGGACGGACGTCGACGTGGTGCTGCACGTGTCCGGCGAGCGGCTCGTGGTGGAGGTGGAGCCGGCCGGCTCCTCCCCGGCGTTCTCACCGGTCTCGTACCGCTCGGCGCGCGCGGCCGTGGGACGCCTGACGGGGACCGGCTCGACCGCCGAGCTCGCGCAGCAGCTGGCGCACGAGGTGCGCACCCTGACGGGTTTCGACCGCGTCATGGTCTACCGCTTCGACGCCCAGTGGAACGGCGAGGTCGTCGCCGAGGACCGCCGTGACGACCTGAACCCCTTCCACGGCCTGCACTACCCCGCCTCCGACATCCCCGCCCAGGCCCGCCGCCTCTACACCGTGAACTGGACCCGGCTGATCGCCGACGTCCACTACGTCCCCGCACCGCTGGAACCCCTGCTCGACCCGGGCACCGGTTCCCCCCTGGACCTGTCGCACTCGGTGCTGCGCAGCGTCTCCCCGATCCACGTCGAGTACCTGAAGAACATGGGCGTGACGGCGTCCATGTCCGTCTCCCTGGTGCTGGACGGGCGCTTGTGGGGCCTGATCGCCTGCCACCACTACTCCGGCCCGCACCGGCCCAGCCACGACGCCCGCTCCGCGGCGGAGTTCCTCGGCCAGACCGCCTCGCAGCTCATTGCCGAGCGGGAGCGCTCCGACGAGCGCGAGGACGCCCTGCAGGCGCAGGACCTCCTCGCGGGGCTGGTCTCGGAGGCCACCGCCTCCGGGGGCGACCCGTTCGTCAACCTCACCAGCGACCGCCGGCTGCTGGAGCTGCTCGGCGCGGGCGGCGCCGCGCTGACCGTCGCCGGCCGGCTGCTGACCCTGGGCGAGGTCCCGGACGACGAGGCGCTGCACCGGATCTCCGGGCTGCTGGCCCGAGGTGACGGTGCTCCCACCTTCACCGACCACCTGGCCTCCCTGGACCCGGGGCTGTCCGCTCTCGAGCGGGTGGCCGCCGGTGCGCTGCGGGTGGGGCTCGGCGCGGACCGCTGGCTGCTGTGGGTGCGCCCGGAGCAGCAGGAGGTCGTCGACTGGGGCGGCGACCCGCGCAACAAGGAGATCGCCGCCGCGGAGGGGCCGGGTGTCCGGCTCAGCCCGCGCAAGTCGTTCGAGAAGTGGCGCGAGGTGGTGCGCGGGCGCAGCGTGCCGTGGGAGCGGTGGCGGGCCGTGGCCGCGGACCGGCTGCGCAGCCAGCTCACGAGCCTGGTGCTGGGCCGGGTGCGCGACCAGATCGCGGTGGCGGAGTCGCTGCAGCGCGCGGTCGTGCTGGAGGAGCCGCCGCGGTTCGAGGGCCTGGACGTGCTGGCGCGGTACCGCCCGGCCAGCGGCAGCCAGCTCGGCGGCGACTGGTGGGACGCGCTGGAGCTGCCCGCCGGGCGGGTCGCCGTCGTCGTGGGCGACGTCTCCGGCCACGGCGTGCACGCCGCCGCGGCGATGGCGCAGCTGCGCACCGCCTCGCGGGCCTACCTGCTGGAGGGGCACGGCCCGGCCGCCGCGCTGGACCGCCTCGACGCCCTGGTGGCGTCCGTGCTGGGCGAGCACATGGCCACGGCCGTCGTCGCGGTCCTCGACCCCGCCACCGGTACCGGGCACGTGGCCAGCGCCGGGCACCCGCCGCCGCTGCTGCTGCTGGACGGCCGGGCGTCCCTGCTGCCCGTGGCGCCGCGACCGCTGCTGGGGGTGTCCACCGGCCGCGCGCAGGAGGAGCCGGTGCGGCTGCCGCCGGGGGCGGCGCTGGTCCTCTACAGCGACGGTCTGGTGGAGCGGCGGGGCCTGGCGCTGGACGAGACCATCGAGTCGCTGCGCGCCGCCGCGGGCGGTGCGGCGCACCTGCCCCTGCCGGAGCTGGCCGACCACCTCATGACGGTCGTGCCCGATCCCGAGGGGGACGACACGACGCTGCTGGTGGTGCGCAGCACCGGGTGAGCCTGGTGCGCAGCACCGGGTGAGCCTGGTGCGCAGCCCCGGGTGAGCCTGGTGCGCAGCACCGGGTGAGCCTGGTGCGCAGCCCCGGGTGAGCCTGGTGCGCAGCACCGGGTGAGCCTGGTGCGCAGCACCGGGTGAGCGCCTGCCCGTCCCGCCGTCAGGCCCCGCGGCGGGCGCGCAGCCGCCACGCGCGGTACGCGACGCCGACGGCGAGGACGAGCAGGCCGGCCAGGACCGAGCTCACCGGCAGGGTGGCCACCAGCACCACGCAGCCGGCCGCGCCCACGAGCTGCAGCGGGCGGGGGAAGCGGCGCCGGCCGGCCGGCTGGGTCCAGGCGGCGGCGTTGGCGACCAGGTAGTACAGCAGCACGCCGAAGGACGAGAAGCCGATCACCCCGCGCAGGTCGGTGGTCAGCACCAGCACGCACACCACCGCGGCCAGGGCGGTCTCGGCGTGGTGGGGCACCCGGTGGCGCGGGTGCACCGCGGCCAGCCAGCGCGGCAGGTCGTCCTCGCGGGCCATGGCCAGGCCGGTGCGCCCGACCCCGGCGATCAGCGCGAGCAGCGCCCCCAGCGCGGCGGCGGCCCCGCCGACGCGCACGACCGGCTCGGCCCAGTCCCAGCCGGCCGAGCTCACCGCCGCGGCCAGCGGCGCGTCGGAGGCGGCCAGGCCCAGCGGCCCCAGCACGCCGAGCACGCTGACCGCGACGAGCGCGTACACGAGAACCGCACCGGCCAGGGCGAGCTGCACGGCCCGGGGGATGGTGCGCTCCGGGTCGCGCACCTCCTCGCCGAGCGTGGCGATGCGGGCGTAACCGGCGAAGGCGAAGAACAGCAGCCCCGCGGACTGCAGGACCCCGTACCAGCCCCGCGCGCCGTCGGCGGCCGGGTCCGCGACCGCGTCCCACGAGAGCCCGCCGGAACCACCTGCCAGGCCGGCGGCCACCACCACGCCCAGCGCGACCAGGACCACGACCAGCAGGACGCGGGTCAGGCGGGCGGTGCGGGTGATGCCGTGGTGGTTCACCACCGTCAGCGCCACCACCGCGGCCGCGGCGGCCGGGCGCTGCCACGGGCCCGGGGCGACGTGGGCGGCGAAGGTCAGCGCCATCGCCGCGCAGCTGGCGGTCTTGCCCACCACGAAGCCCCAGCCGGCGAGGAAACCCCACCAGGGGCCGAGCTGCTCCCGGCCGTAGACGTAGACGCCGCCGGAGGTGGGGTACGTGGCGGCCAGCTGCGCGGTGGCGGTGGCGTTGCAGTACGCCACCACCGCGGCGATGAGCAGGCCGATCAGCAGCCCGGCCCCGGCGGCCGCGGCGGCGGGGGCGAACGCGGCGAACACCCCGGCGCCCATCATCGAGCCCAGGCCGATGGCGACCGCGTCGCCGGTGCCCAGCCTGCGGTCCAGCCGCTCTCCCGGCTGCGCGCTCACCGCACCGGCCCGGCCGGGGTGGCCAGCACGGCGGAGAGGGCGTTGAGGGTCTCCGGCACCACGGCGTAGTACGCCCACACCCCGCGCTTGTCGCGGGTGAGCAGGCCGGCGTCGACGAGGACCTTCAGGTGGTGCGAGACGGTCGGCTGGCTGAGTCCCAGGGGCTCGACGAGGTCGCACACGCACGCCTCGCCGCCCTCGTGCGCGGCCACCAGCGACAGCAGCCGCAGCCGGGCGGGGTCGGCGATCGCCTTGAGCGTGCGGGCCAGGGTCGCGGCGTCCTGCGCGCTCAGCGGCTCGCGGGTCAGCGGTGCGCAGCACGCCGCGCGCCCGGGCGCGGCGGCGATCGGCAGGGTCGAGGTGGCCACGGCGCCAGCATGCCACCGGGCATTCACCGGTGTCGATATTGACATCTGCCGATGTCTCCTGCCACGGTCAGTCATCGACGGACGTCGATGAAGGGACCTGCCCGATGAGCGACCTGGTCGCCGAGAACCCCCGCCCCACCGGATCCTCGGGCACCGAGACCCCGGTGCTGGCGCGCCTGTCGGTGCTGGACCGCTTCCTGCCCGTGTGGATCATCGCCGCGATGGCCCTCGGCCTGGCGCTGGGGCGCGTCGTGCCCGGCCTGGACGACGCCCTGAGCGCGGTGGAGGTCGGGTCGGTCAGCCTGCCCATCGCGATCGGGCTGCTGCTGATGATGTACCCGGTGCTCGCGAAGGTCCGCTACTCCGAGACCGGGCGCATCGCCGCCGACCGCAGGCTCATGGTCGCCTCGCTGGTGCTGAACTGGCTGGTCGGCCCGGCGCTGATGTTCGCCCTGGCCTGGCTGCTGCTGCCCGACGCCCCCGAGTACCGCACCGGACTGGTCATCGTCGGCCTGGCCCGCTGCATCGCCATGGTGCTGATCTGGAACGACCTCTCCTGCGGTGACCGGGAGGCCGCCGCGGTGCTGGTGGCGATCAACTCGGTGTTCCAGATCCTCGCCTTCGCAGCGCTGGGCTGGTTCTACCTGCAGGTCCTGCCCGGCTGGCTGGGGCTGCCCACCACCTCGGCCGAGTTCTCCGTCGGTGCCATCGTCGTCTCGGTCCTGGTGTTCCTCGGCATCCCGCTGGTGGCGGGGTTCCTCACCCGCACGCTGGGGGAGCGGGCCCGCGGCCGCACCTGGTACGAGGAGCGCTTCCTGCCGAGGATCGGGCCGATCGCCCTGTACGGGTTGCTGTTCACCATCGTCATGCTGTTCGCCCTGCAGGGCGACGCCATCACCTCGCAGCCCGGCGACGTGGCGCGCATCGCGCTGCCGCTGCTGGCCTACTTCGTGCTGATGTTCACCGGCTCGTTCGTCCTCGGGAAGGTGATCGGCCTGAGCTACGCGAAGACCTCCACGCTGAGCTTCACCGCCACCGGCAACAACTTCGAACTGGCCATCGCCGTGGCCATCGGCACCTTCGGCGTCACCTCCGGGCAGGCGCTGGCCGGTGTCGTCGGCCCGCTCATCGAGGTGCCGGTGCTCGTCGCCTTCGTGTACGTGGCGCTGTGGGCCGGGCGCCGCTTCTTCCCGGGCGATGCCACCGTCCCCACCCGCTGAGGAGGCGATCCCCGTGACGATCCCCACGACCGCCGGACCGCCCGTCGTCGTCATCGGCGCCGGCCCCGTCGGCCTGGCCGCCGCCGCCCACCTGCTCGAGCGCGGCCTGGAACCCCTCGTCCTCGAAGCCGGCGAACAGGTCGGCGCCGCGGTCCGCCAGTGGCACCACGTCCGGCTGTTCTCCCCGTGGCGCTACGACGTGGACGCCGCCGCCGCCCGGTTGCTGGAACCCACCGGGTGGCAGCACCCCGAGCCCGCCGGCCTGCCCACCGGTGGCGACCTCGTCGAGCAGTACCTCGAACCCCTGGCCGCCACCGGGGCCCTGGCGCCGCGCATCCGCACCGGTGCCCGCGTCGTGGCCGTCAGCCGGGTCGGGATGGACAAGACCCGCACCCCCGGTCGCGACGAGCGCCCGTTCCTGGTGCGCGCGCAGCACACCGACGAGCAGGGCCGCACGCGCGTCGTCGACCACCGCGCCCGCGCCGTGATCGACGCCTCCGGCACCTGGGAGCAGCGCAACCCCCTGGGCGTCTCCGGGCTGCCCGCCCTCGGTGAGGCCGAGGCCGCGCCGTTCCTGGCCGGTCCGCTGCCCGACGTCCTCGGTGCCGAGCGCGACCGCTTCGCCGGCCGCCGCGTCCTCGTCGTCGGGGCCGGGCACTCCGCGACCAACACGCTGCTGAACCTCGTGCAGCTGGCCGAGCAGGGCCCCACCGGCGGGCCCACCACCCGCATCGCGTGGGCGGTGCGCGGCGCCTCGGTGCAGCGCACCTACGGCGGCGGGGACCGCGACGGGCTGCCCGCCCGCGGGGCCCTCGGTTCGCGACTGCGCCGGGCCGTGGAGTCCGGGCACGTCGAGCTGCGCACCGAGGTCACCGTCCACGCCCTCGAACCGTCCGCCGACGGCACGGAGGTCACCGTGGTGGCGAAGACCCCGGCCGGCGAGCAGCGCCTGACCGTCGACGTCATCGCCGCGGCCACCGGTTTCCGTCCCGAGCTGGGGATGCTGCGCGAGCTGCGCCTGGACCTCGACCCCGGCGTCGAGGCACCGTCCCGCCTCGCGCCGCTGATCGACCCGGAGCTCCACTCCTGCGGCACCGTCCCGCCGCACGGCGCCGACGTCCTGGCCCACCCCGAGACCGGCTTCTTCACCGCCGGGACGAAGAGCTACGGACGGGCGCCGACGTTCCTGCTGGCCACCGGCTACGAGCAGGTGCGCTCCGTCGCCGCGCACCTGGCCGGTGACGCCGAGGCCGCAGCCGACGTCCGGCTCGACCTGCCCGAGACCGGCGTGTGCTCGGCCACCGGCCCGGCGCGGGGGTTCGCCACCGGCTCCGCCGGCGGTCGTGCCGCTGCGGAACCCGCCCCCACCACGACGACCTGCTGCTGACCCACCAGAGCCCCGGAGGAACCCCGTGACCGACAAGCCCAGTGTGATCTTCGTCTGCGTGCACAACGCCGGCCGTTCCCAGATGGCCGCCGGCTTCGCCACCGCCCTGTCGGGCGGCGCGGTCGAGGTCCGCTCGGCCGGGTCGGTGCCCGCCGAGCAGATCAACCCCGTCGCCGTCGAGGCCATGCGCGAGGTCGGCATCGACATCACCGGCGAGCAGCCGAAGGTCCTCACCCCCGAGGCGGTGCAGGCCTCCGACGCCGTGATCACCATGGGGTGCGGAGACACCTGCCCGATCTACCCGGGCAAGCGCTACGAGGACTGGGAGCTGACCGACCCCGCCGGGCAGGGGATCGAGGTCGTGCGGCAGGTGCGCGACGAGGTCCGCGCCCGCGTCGAGGCGCTGCTCGCCGACCTGCTGCCCGCCTGACCCCGCTCGGGGCGGCCCGTCAGGCGGGCGGGGGAGCGGTGGTCTCGCGCACGACCAGCTCGGTCGCGAGCTCCACGTGGTGCGAGTCCAGCTCCTCGCCCGCCGACATCCGCAGCACGGTCTTCAGCGCCACCCGCCCCATCTCCCGCAGCGGCTGGCGGATCGTCGTCAGCGGCGGCGTGGCGACCTCGGCGAGCTCGGTGTCGTCGAAGCCCACCACGGACAGGTCGTCGGGCACGCGCAGCCCGCGCACCCGGGCGGCCTCCATGACGCCCAGGGCGATGGAGTCGCACCCGGCGACCACGGCCGTGGGGCGGCGCGCGCGGTCCAGCACCTGCTCACCGGCGCGACGGCCCGGCTCGTAGGCGAAGTTCTCCGTGTCCAGCGCGGCCTCCGGCGGCACCGCCAGGCCCGCGGCCTCCATGGCCGCGCGGAAGCCGTGCTCGCGGGCCCGGTTGCAGGAGGAGGTGCCGGGGCCGCCGATGTAGACGATCTCGCGGTGCCCCAGCTGCAGCAGGTGCTGGGTGGCGGTCATGCCGCCGGTGAAGTTCGTCGAGCCGACGCTGGTGACCTCGCGGCGCGGCAGGTTCAGCGGGTCGATGACCACCAGCGGCAGGCCCACCTGCCCCAGCGCGTCCACGTGCTCGGCGGTCAGCTGCCCGGTGACGACGACGACACCGCAGCGACCCAGCGCCGCCAGGTCCCGCGCCCACGTGCGCGCCGGCGGCCCCTGGGTGAGGTCGTCGGCCAGGCGGCCCACGGCCACGGACACCCCCGCCTCGTCGGCGCCGCTCAGCACCCCCTCGATGACCTGCGTGGAGTACGCCCGCAGCTCCCCGTGGACGAAGAACTGCACCACGCCCGGCCCGGGCTGCGCCCGGCGCGCGGACGGCGGGGCGTAGTCGTGGCGGCGCAGCAGGTCCTCGACCAGGGCCCGGGTGTCCGCGGCGACGTCGTCGCGGCCGTTGACCACCTTGGACACGGTGGCGATGGAGACGCCGGCCGACTGCGCGATCGTCGCGAGCGTGGGGCGCCGCCCGCTCCTGGTGCGCTGGGTGCGTTCGAGCACGGCGGCCCTCCTCGGCTGGGTGTGCTGGGACTGTAACCGGGTCGGGCGCCGTCGCCCGCGGTGTGCAGCGTTGTACCGAAGTTCTATCGAAAACTTTACCCCGCTTCTCGGTGTCGCGGCGGCCACCAGGTCACGGAGGGACGACGAAAGAGGTGGACGGCTTGACCGTCGTCCGCGGGGATGCCTATGGTCTCGCTCAGACGCCGCTGTCGAAAGGTTTCGCCAGCGGTGAGAGGTCCAGGGACCCGCGGGTCCCCGGGGGTGGCAGTCGCCGCTCCCGCACAGAGAGCAGCCGCAGGGAAGCGGCTCGGCGCATCGGAGATCACAGTGGATCAGAACCGCACGTCCCGACGGTCCTTCCTCACCCTCGCCATGGCGACCCCCCTGGCCGCCGGCGCGCTGGCGGCGTGCGGCGGGTCCTCCGGGCCCGGCCAGGCCGCCGAGGGCGACGCGACCATCTGGTTCCTGACCGGGGAGCCCAAGGAGGCCATCCGCCGCCAGACGGTGGAGCTCTTCAACGAGCGCTCCGAGGTCGGCGACCTGGCGGTCACCGCCTTCCAGAACGACGCCTACAAGACCAAGATCCGCACCTCCATCGGCGCCGGACAGGCCCCCACCCTGATCTTCAGCTGGGGCGGCGGCAGCGTGCGCGACTGGGCCGAGGCCGGCCAGATCGAGGACCTCACCAGCTGGATCGAGGAGAACCCCGAGGTCAAGGAGCGCCTCTTCGACGCCGCCTGGACCCCCGGCATCGTCGACGAGAAGGTCTACGCGGTGCCGCACGAGACGGTGCAGCCGGTCGTCCTCTACTACAACAAGAAGCTGTTCGACCAGGTCGGCGCGCAGCCGCCCGCCACCTGGGACGACCTGATGGCCCTGGTGCCCGTCTTCAACGCCGCGGGCATCGCCCCCATCTCCCTGGCCGGCCAGTCCCGCTGGACCACGATGATGTGGCTGGAGTTCCTCGTCGAGCGCGTCGGTGGCCAGGAGGCCTTCCTCGCCATCAACGAGAACCAGCCGAACCCCTGGTCCAACCCGGACGTCATCCAGGCGCTCACCATGGCGCAGGACCTCGTCAAGGCCGGCGGCTTCGTCGACGGCTTCACCTCCGTCGTCGCCGACCAGAACGCCGACCAGGCCCTGCTCTACACCGACAAGGCCGCCATGCTGCTGCAGGGCAGCTGGGTCTACGGCTCCATGAAGGCCGACGGCGGCGACTTCGTCCCCGGCGGCAACCTGGGCTACCAGTCCTTCCCCGTCGTCACCGGCGGCAAGGGCGACCCGACCAGCACCGTCGGCAACCCGGCGCAGTACTACTCGATCTCCGCCGACGCCACCGAGGAGCAGAAGGAGATCGCCCGCGCCTACCTCGCCGACGGCGCCCTGAACGACGAGATCGCCACCGCGTTCATCCAGGAGGCCGGCGAGGTCCCCGTCCTCAAGGGGATCGTGGACCAGCTCTCCGAGTCCCCCGACCCGGAGTGGATGCAGTTCGTCTACGACGTCGCCAGCAACGCGGCCTTCTTCGGGCAGTCCTGGGACCAGGCCATCAGCCCGACCGCCGCCGAGGAGCTGCTGAACAACATCGCGCAGCTCTTCCTGCTGGAGATCGACCCGCAGACCTTCGCGAACAACATGAACGCGGCTCAGGCGGCGCAGTGAGCAATGCCCCCGTGGGTACCGTCGCGGTCGGACCGGCCGCGGCGGGCTCCGCCCCCGCGTCGTCCTCGGGGCGGCGCACCGGCTCCCTCACGTGGCTGGTGCTGCCCGCCCTCGGGTTCTTCATCGCCTTCGGCATCGTGCCGCTGGTCGGGGTCCTGGTCCTGAGCTTCACCTCCTGGGACGGCATCGGGGACGTCCGCTACGCCGGGCTCGACAGCTGGCGCTCGGTCCTCACCGATCCCGGCCTGCCGCACGCGCTGCTGGTGACGTTCCTCATCATGGCGCTCTCGTGGGCGTTCCAGACCCCGATCAGCCTGCTCATCGGCGTCTTCATCGCCGGCAACCAGCGCTACCGGGCGGTGCTGGCGGTGCTGTACTTCATCCCGCTGCTGCTGAGCTCGGCGGCCGTCGCCATCGTGTTCAAGGCGCTGCTGGACCCCAACTTCGGCATCGGGCCCGGTCTGGGCCTGGGCTTCCTCGCGCAGGACTGGCTGGGCCGGCCGTGGCTGGCGCTGTTCGTCGTCGTCTTCGTCGTGTCCTGGCAGTTCGTGCCGTTCCACTCGCTGATCTACCAAGGCGGGGTGCGGCAGATCCCGGCCTCGATGTACGAGGCGGCGCAGCTGGACGGCGCGGGGCGCGTCAAGCAGTTCTTCCACATCACGATCCCGCAGCTGAAGTACACGATCATCACGTCCTCGACGCTGATGGTCGTGGGGTCGCTGACCTTCTTCGACCTCATCTTCGTCCTCACCCAGGGCGGCCCGGGCGACGCCACCCGCTCGCTCGCCCTGGACATGTACCTGCGCGGCTTCCGGGCCAACCTCATGGGCCCGGCCAGCGCGATCGCCGTCATCCTGGTGCTCGTCGGCCTCGCCCTGGCACTGCTGCTGCAGCGCCTGGGCGGCAAGGACTCGAACACCAGCCAGCTGGAAGGGGCCTGAGACATGGCAACCGCGGTCTCCACGCCCCGCGAGGACCGGACCGGGAACTCCGGCGGCGGCCGCCGCCGCCGGGGTTCCGGCCACCGCAACTACCTCGGTGGCCTCGCCGGCTGGATCTGGCTGGCGATCATCATCGTCCCGATCTACTGGATCGTCGTCACCAGCTTCAAGCCCCAGGCGGAGTACTTCCGCAGCAACCCGCTGGCCCTGCCCTCCGAGCCCACCCTGGCCGCCTACCAGCAGGTCATCGAGTCGGACATCGCCCGGTACTTCCTCAACAGCGTCATCGTCACCGTCGGCTCCGTGGTGCCCGCGGTCCTGATGTCCTTCATGGCCGCCTTCGCCATCGTGCGCGGCGGCGGGGGGAAGTTCCTCAAGGCGGTCAACGGCGTCTTCCTCATGGGCCTGGCCATCCCGCTGCAGGCGACGATCATCCCCGTCTACCTGATCATCATCAAGATGGAGCTGTACGACACGCTCACGGCGCTGATCCTGCCGTCGATCGCCTTCGCGATCCCGCTGACGGTGCTGCTGCTGAGCAACTTCGTGCGCGACGTGCCCAACGAGCTGTTCGAGTCCATGCGGCTGGACGGCTCCAGCGAGTGGGGCACCATGTGGCGCCTGGCGTTCCCGCTGACGCGCCCGGCCATCGTCACCGTCTCCATCTACAACGCCCTGCAGGTGTGGAACGGCTTCCTGCTGCCCCTGGTCCTCACCCAGAGCCCGGACCTGCGCGTGCTGCCCCTGGCGCTGTGGACGTTCCAGGGCCAGTACACCGTCAACATCCCCGCCGTCCTCGCCGCGGTGATCCTGTCGACCCTGCCGATCCTCGTGCTCTACGTCGTCGGCCGCCGCCAGCTCATCGCGGGCCTGACCGCCGGCTTCAGCAAGTGACGCACCACCGCACCACGACCCCGGGAGGGTTCTGCTCGTGAGCGAACGCCGAGCGCTCGTCGTCCGAGGCGGCTGGGACGGGCACCAGCCCGTCGAGGCCACCGACCTGTTCATCCCGCACCTTCAGGCGAACGGCTTCACCGTCCGCGTCGAGGACTCGCCGAAGGTCTACGCCGACGGTGAGCACATGGCGGGCGTCGACCTGATCGTGCAGTGCAACACCATGAGCACCATCGAGAAGGACGAGCTGGCCGGTCTGATGACGGCCGTCGAGAACGGCACCGGCCTGGCCGGCTGGCACGGCGGCATCGCGGACTCCTACCGGAACTCGTCCGACTACCTGCACCTCATCGGCGCGCAGTTCGCCTGTCACCCCGGCAAGGCGCCCGAGGAGCGCGTCGGCGAGCAGTCGGACAACTACGTGCCCTACCGGGTCGAGATGCTGCCCGCCGCGGCCGAGCACCCCATCACGCGGGGGATCGGGGACTTCGACCTCGTCACCGAGCAGTACTGGGTGCTCGCCGACGACTACCTCGACGTGCTGGCCACCACCACCCAGGCCGTGCGCGCCTGGGACCCCTGGAACCGCCCGGTCACCTCCCCGGCGATCTGGACGCGCCAGTGGGGGAAGGGCCGCATCTTCGTCGCCACGCCCGGGCACGACGTCGAGGTGCTGCGCGACCCCAACGTCAAGACCATCATCGAGAGGGGCCTGCTGTGGGCGGCACGGTGAACCCGCTGCGCGTCGGCGTCGTCGGCGCCGGCACGATCAGCGCGCAGTACTCCGCGTGCCTGCAGCGGCTCCCGCAGCTGCGGGTCACCGCGGTGTCGGACCTGAACACCGAGCGGGCCGGCGCCCTGGCCGCCGAGCACGACGGCGCCCGGGTCCTCGCCCTGCCGGAGCTGCTGGCCGCCGACGACGTCGACGTGGTGCTGAACCTCACGCTGCCGTCCACGCACGCCGACATCGCCCTGCAGGCCATCGCCGCCGGCAAGCACGTCTACGGCGAGAAGCCGCTGGCGATGGACGTGGCCGAGGGCCGCGAGGTCGTCAAGGCCGCCGCCGCGGCGGACCTGCGGGTCGGCTGCGCCCCCGACACGGTGCTCGGCACCGGTGTGCAGACCGCCCGCGCGCTCGTGGACGCCGGCGAGATCGGCGTGCCGCACTCGGCGACGGCGTTCATGACCACGCCCGGGCACGAGCGCTGGCACCACTTCCCGGACTTCTACTACCAGCCCGGCGGCGGCCCGCTGCTGGACATGGGCCCGTACTACGTCACCTCCCTGGTGCAGCTGCTCGGGCCCGTCGAGCGCGTCGTCGGCGTGTCCTGGCGGCCGTCGGCCACCCGCACGATCGGGCAGGGCCCGCGGGCGGGGGAGAGCTTCGACGTCACGATCGACAGCTCCGTCGCCGGCATCCTCGTGCACGCCTCCGGAGCCGTCTCCACCCTGGTGATGAGCTTCGACACCTGGGCGGCGCGCCTGCCGCGCATCGAGGTGCACGGCACCGGCGGCTCCCTGTCCGTGCCGGACCCGAACCACTTCGACGGCACCGTGGAGGTCTACTCCGCGGCCAGCGCCCCCGCACCCGGCCCGGGCGCCGACCACGACGCGAACTGGCGCGACGCCGGCGTGCGCGCCGGGTACGTCGGTGCCGGTCGCGGGTACGGGCTGGCCGACCTGGCGATCGCCCTCGGCGAGGGGCGCCCGCACCGGGCCAACGACGAGGTCGCCCTGCACGTCCTGGACGTCATGGAGTCCGTGCAGCGCGCCGCCGACACCCGCAGCACCGTGGAGCTGACCACGACCTGCGAGCGGCCCGCGCCCGTCGAGACCCCCGTGGACCTCACCGCCTGAACCCCGGCGGACCTCCACGACCCGAGGACCCGCCCGTCCGGCACACTGCCCGCGTGAGCGAGCAGCGGCCTGGCGGGCGGGTCCTCGTGTCGTCGGGGGCACCGTGGGAACCCCTCGTGGGGTACTCGCGCGCCGTGCGCGTGGGCGACCGCGTGTGGGTGGCCGGCACGACCGCCGCCGGCCCGGACGGGCGCGCCACCGGGGACTGCGCCGGGGACGCCGCCGAGCAGACCCGCGAGGCCCTGCGCCGGGTCGAGGCGGCCCTGGAGGCCGCCGGTGCCCACCTGGCCGACGTGGTGCGCACCCGACTGCTGGTCACCGACATCTCCCGCTGGGAGGAGGTCGGCCGCGCCCACGGGGAGTTCTTCGCCGACGTGCGCCCGGCCGCCACGATGGTCCAGGTGGCCGCCCTCATCGACCCCACCCTGCTCGTGGAGGTCGAGGCGGAGGCCGTCGCGGGCAGCGGCACGAGCACCGTCCCGGCGCCGGGGACCGCCCCGTGACGGACGTGCGCGCCGCTGGCGTGCCGGAGGCGGTGCTGGCGCGCCTGGCGGCCTCGGCCGCGGCGGTCGACGCGGGCGAGCGCGACGCGCGCGAGGGCCTGCGGCTGCTCGGCACCGCGGGGCTCCTCGCACCGCCCGGCGTGCCCGGGGACCGGCTCCCGGCGGCGGTGGACCTGCTGCGGGCCGTGGCCTCGGTCAGCCTGGCCGACGCCTTCTGCGCCTGGTCGCAGACGATGGTCGTGGAGTACCTGGAGCGCTTCCCGCCCGCGGGGCAGGAGACGGCCCCGTCCACCGGGCTGCGCGCCGGCGCGGTGCCCGGCGCCACCGCGCTCGCGCCGGCCCTCACCGACCTGGCCGGCGGGCCGCCGGTGCCTGTGCTGGCCGAGCCCGCCGGTGACGGCGCCTGGCGGCTGAGCGGTGCGGTGCCGTGGGCGTCGAACCTCTTCGACGGGGCCGTCGTCGTCCTGCCCGCCCGCACCGCCGCCGACGGGCGCCTCGTGGTGCTCGTGCGGGTCGGCGAGCCGGGTGTGCGGGTGCGCCCGGCCGGTCCGCTGCTCGCCCTGGGCGGCACCGGCACCGGCGCCGTCGAGCTCGACGGGGCGGTCACCGCGGCCGTGCTCGGCGACGACCTCGCCGCGTTCGTCGGCGCCTGCCGCCCCGTGATGCTGCTGACCCAGGCGGCGATGGCCCTCGGCGTCGCCGACGCTGCCCTCGCCGGTGCCGCCGGCCGCCTCACCGGCCCCGGCGCCCTGCTGGCCGCGGAGCACCGCGCCCTGGGCGCCGGGCGCGACGACCTCGCCGCCCGCCTCGGCCGGCTCGCCGCCGACCCCGCGGCCGAGGGCCCCACCGGGCCCGCCGCCGCGCGCGTCGCGGTGCTCGACCTGCTGGCCCGCGCCGTGCACGCCGAGGGCCTGCTCACCGGCGGCACCGGCTACCGCCGCGACCACCCCGCCGCCCGGCGCCGCCGCGAGGCCGCGTTCCTGCCCGTGCAGGCCCCCACCGAGCTGCAGCTGCGCGCCGCCCTGGCCGCGGCCGCCGCGGGGTGAGCGGGCCGGCGACCTCACGCGGGCACCCCGCCGAGCGTCCACCGGGTGTGGAGGCACGCACCGCGGGGGAGCTGGAGCCGTTCGAGGCCGTCGTGGAGCGGCACGGCGCGCTGGTGCTGCGCGTGTGCCGCGCCGTCGTCGGCCCCGACGCCGCCGACGACGCCTGGTCCGAGACGTTCCTGGCCGCGCTGCGCGCCTACCCCGCGCTGCCGCCCGGCAGCGACGTGCGCGCGTGGCTGGTGACGATCGCGCACCGCAAGGCGCTCGACGCCCACCGCGCCGCCCGCCGGCGGCCGGTGCCGGCCGAACGGCTGCCCGAGGCCGCCGCGCCGGAGGAGCCGGTGCCCGACCCGGTGCGCGATGCGCGGCTGTGGGCCGCGGTGGCGGCGCTGCCGCCCAAGCAGCGCCGGTGCGTGGCCTACCACCACCTGGCCGGGCTGCCGCACGCCGAGGTCGCCGCCCTCGTGGGCGGCACGCCGGAGGCGGCGCGGCGCGCCGCGGCCGACGGGATCGCCGCGCTGCGCAGGACGTGGGGCGGGGAACGGTGACGAGAGGAGGGGCAGTGGTGGACCAGGACCTGTTCGCGACCGCTGACGAGGGGGCCGAGCTGACCGCGCTGCGGGCGTCCCTGGCCCGGCGCGCCGAGGCCGCGGGCCTGCTGGACGTCGCCTACCGCACGGTGGACTCCCCGGTGGGTCCGCTGCTGCTGGCCGCCACCGGGCGCGGCGTGGTGCGGGTGGCGTTCGCCCGCGAGGACCACGACGCGGTGCTCGCGCAGCTCGCCGCGCGGCTGAGCCCGCGCGTGCTGCACGCCCCCGACCGGCTGGAGGCGGCCGCGCGCCAGGTGGGGGAGTACTTCGAGGGCCGGCGGCGCGACTTCGCCGTGCCGCTGGACCTGTCGCTGGCGTCCGGGTTCCGCCGCGACGTCCTCGGCGTGCTGCGCGGGCTGGGCTACGGCACCACCGCCTCGTACGCCCGCGTCGCGGGACTGGCCGGCAACCCGCGCGCGGTGCGGGCCGTCGGCACCGCCTGCGCGCGCAACCCGCTGCCCCTGCTGGTGCCCTGCCACCGCGTGGTGCGCAGCGACGGCGGCACCGGCGAGTACCTCGGCGGTGCCGCCGCCAAGCGCCTGCTGCTGGCGGTGGAGGCCGGCTCGACGGCGGCCGGGGAGCGCGGCATGGTGGGCCCGTGACCGAGATCAGCGCAGCCGACTTCCCGCCCGAGGACTTCCAGCCCGAGACCGCCGCCCGCCCCGACGACGCCGAGGCCGTGGAGGACGCCGCCGAGCGCGAGCGGCTGAGCCGGGCGGCCGAGCGGCCCGAACCGGCCGACGCCGACGAGCGCGAGGAACCGGCCCTGGTCGACGACCCGGACGACCCCGAGGACGCCGCCGCGCTCTGACCCCGCCGGAGCAGCCCCGCCGGAGCAGCCCCGCCGGAGCAGCCCCGCTGGAGCAGTCCCGCCGGAGCAGCCCCGCTGGAGCAGTCCCGCCGGAGCAGCCCCGCCGGAGCAGCCCCGCCGGAGCAGCCCTCGCCGGACCGGCGGGCACGGCGGGGCGGGGGTGCCTACGGTGGGGCGGGTGAGCACCGTGCCCCTCGCCGAGCCGGGCGACCCGTACGCCGGCCTGCGCAACGAGACGCCCACCGAGCGGCTGGACCGCAACTGGGTGGAGCTGCTGCAGGAGCTGCGCGTGGTGCAGACCGGGGTGCAGCTGCTGGCCGGCTTCCTCATGACCCTGCCGTTCCAGTCCCGCTTCGACACCCTGGACACCTTCCAGCGCACCGTGTACGTCGTCGTGCTGATGCTGGCCGTGACCGCGATCGTGCTGTTCGTGGCGCCCGTGGGCTACCACCGGGCCCTGTTCCAGCGCCGCTCCAAGGCGCGGCTGGTGCGGGCGGGCACCCGCTACGCCAAGGCGGGGCTGGCCGCGGTGGGGCTCGTCGTCGCCGGCGGTGTCCTGCTGGTCGTCGACGTCGTCGGCGGCCGGGTGGCCGGTGCCGTCGCCGGCGGCGGCGTCGCGGTGCTCGTGGCGCTGTGCTGGTGGCTGCTACCGGTGCTCGCCGTGCGCGCCGCGCGCGCCGAGCAGGCCCGGGGGCAGGAGCGCAGCGGGCAGGACGGGCCCGGCGCCGGAGGCGCCCCCCGCGACGCGACCCGCTGAGGGCGAGCGCCGCAGCAGCAGCTGGAAGCCGTCCTCCACCTCCACCCGGCGCGCCTGGACGCCGTACACCGCCTCCACCCGGCGCGGGGTGAGCACGTGCCCGGGGTCCCCGGCGGCCACGACGCGGCCGGCGTCCAGCAGGAGCACCTCGTCGCAGTGCGCGGCGGCCAGGTTCAGGTCGTGCAGCACCACCACGACGGTGCGGCCCAGCCCGCGCAGCAGCGCCAGCACGTCGTGCTGGTGACGCACGTCCAGGTGGTTCGTCGGCTCGTCCAGCAGCAGGTTCGGCGCGTCCTGGGCGAGCGCGCGGGCGATCAGCACCCGCCGGCGCTCCCCGCCGGACAGCTCCGGGAAGGGCCGGCCCGCCAGGTGCAGCGCCCCCACCCGCTCCAGCGCGGCCGCCGCGCCCTCCTCGTCGGCGGCGCTGGTTCGGGAGAACGCCCCGCGGTGCGGGGTGCGCCCCAGCAGCACCACGTCCGCCACCGTCAGCGGCGGCACCCCCTCGTCCTCCTGCGCCACCACCGCCACCCGGCGGGCGACCTCGCGGGCGGACAGCGAGGCGACGTCCTCGCCGTCGACCTCCACGCGCCCGGCGGCCGGGCGCAGCGAGCCGTGCAGGGTGCGCAGCAGCGTCGTCTTGCCGCTGCCGTTGGGGCCGACGACCCCCAGCACCCGCCCCGGGGCGGCGTCGAGGTCCACCCCGTGCAGCACGGGCCGGCGGCGGTGCGCGAACCGCACGCCGCGGGCGCGGATCACGGGGCGGCCGCCGGCGCGGCCGGGCCGAGGGCGCCGGCGATGCGCTCCAGGCCCTCCACGGCCAGCGGCGTCGCCGGCTCCGTGAAGTTGAACAGCTGCACCAGGACCTCGCCGTCGCGCACCGCGCTGAGCGCCTGCGCGCCGGGCAGCGCCGTCACCGCCGAGCGCACCGCGGCCGGGTCGCCGTCGCTGTGCAGCAGCACCAGCACCTGCGGGTCGCGGGCCAGCAGCTCCTCGGGCGTGACCTCGAAGACGCGCTCGCCGACGTCGGCGAACACGTTGGTCAGCCCCGCCGCCTCCAGCTGGGGGGTGGCGGTGCTGGCGGCGCCGTAGGCGTAGGTGACGCCCCCGCCGACCGTGGGGTACAGGACAGCGGCCGTGCGCCGCGGGGCCCCGGCGGCCAGTGCCGCGTCCGTGCGCTCGCGCACCGCCTCCACGCGCTCGCGCAGGCCGTCGGCGACCTCTCGGGCGCGCTCCTCGCGGTGGAAGACGCGCCCGTACAGCTCCACCTGCGCGTACACGCTCTCGAAGCCGGGCTCCCCGCCCCCGGCGGGGCACAGGGCGGGTTCCTCCAGCAGCGGGACGCCCGAGGCGGCCAGCGAGGCGCGGTCCAGGCCGTCGACCTCGCCGAGCACCAGGTCCGGGCGCTGGGCGAGCACCACCTCGCGGGAGATGCGCAGGTGCCCGCTGGTGTCGGTGCGGTCCGTCAGCAGCGGCACCGCCTCCAGCTCCCGCAGCGCCGCCGCGTCGTAGTACTCCTGCGGGTAGAGCCCGGCGCGGGCCACGGCCCGGTCGAGCACCCCGAGGGCGTGCAGGTACGGCACGGGGGCGCTCTTGAGCAGGACCACCCGCTCCGGCGGGGTCGTCAGCCGCACCTGCTCACCGCAGTTGACGACCTCCAGGAGCTCGCCACCGGTGCCGTCCGCGCCGTCGGCCGGGCCGGCGCCGCAGGCGGCGGTGAGCAGGGCGCAGGCGGCGGCCAGGGCGGCGGGGGAGCGGCGGGTGGTGCGCAGGGCGGGCACGGGTCTCTCCTCGGGTCAGGCGGCGGTGCGGGTGCCGCGCACCAGCCACAGCAGGAACGGGCAGCCGGCGAGCGCGGTGACGATGCCGATGGGCAGCTCCTGCGGGGCGAGCACCGTGCGGGCCAGCAGGTCGGCCGCCACCAGGAACGCCGCGCCCAGCAGGGCGGCGGCCGGCACCGACCAGCGGTGCGCACCGCCCACCAGGCGGCGGGCGAGGTGGGGCACGACGAGGCCGACGAAGCCGATCGCACCGGAGGCGGCGACGAGCACGCCCACGCACAGGGAGACCGCGACGAGCAGCGCGGTGCGGAACGCGGCGGGGGAGACGCCCAGGCCGCGGGCGGTCTCGTCGCCCAGGGCGAGGGCGTCCAGGCGCGGCCCCCACGCGGTCAGGGCCGCGACGGTGCCGGCGGCCACGACGAGCACGGCGGTCAGCGGGGCGCCCCAGGAGGCCAGGCCGAGCGAGCCCAGCAGCCAGAACACCACCGAGCGGGCGCCCTCGGCGGAGCCGGAGGCGAAGACGAGGAAGCTGGTGGCGGCGTGCAGGGCGTACCCGACGGCCACGCCCGCCAGCAGCAGCCGCGCCGAGGTGACCCGCCCGGCGCCGCGGGCGACGGCGTACACCAGCACCGCCGCGGCCAGCGCGCCGGTGAACGCGCTGCCGGACAGGGCGTGCTCGCCCCAGCCGGCGCCGGCGCCCAGCAGGATGGCGGCGGCGGCGCCCGTGGAGGCGCCGGAGGTCACGCCCAGCAGCTGCGGGTCGGCCAGCGGGTTGCGGACCATGGCCTGCATCGCCGCCCCGCACACGGCCAGGCCCGCGCCGACCGCCAGGCCCAGCAGCACCCGCGGCAGCCGCACCTGCCACACCACCGCGTCCTCGACCGGGCCCCAGGCGGGGGTGGCCGGTGCGCCGAGCAGGTGGTGGGCGCTGATGCGCAGCACGTCACCGGGGGCCACGGCCGCCGCCCCCACCGCCGCGCCGGCCAGGGCGGCGGCGACGGCGGCCGCGACGAGGGCGGCCAGCACCAGGGTCCGGCGGCGGGTGGCGGCGCGCCGGCCCAGCGGGTCGCGCAGCGGGGCGGGCGTGGGACGGGGCGGGGCGCCGGCTGTCGGCACGGGACCTCCTGCGGCGCGGCGGGCTGGTGCTGTTGCAATCTACTCGCGACAAGGGCACCGCCCCGCGCTCGGCTCCCCGGTGCGGACGCGGATCCGGGCCGATCCGGGCCCGTCCGGGCCGACCCGGGGGTGGACCGGTGCGTTTTGACGTCCGATCCAGCGCCTCCTACGATTTGCGACGGCATCGAGTGTCAGCGACAAGCCCTGGCTTGCTGACCGGCAACCCTCGTCCGCGGTGGGGTGCTCCAGGTGAAAGCCCGGCGGGACGGAGCGTCCCGCAAGCGTGTGGCCGCCCGTCGCAGCAGCGACGGACCGGCCTGGCCGAGCAGGAGGCGACCCGTCGTGAGCCCACGCGCCACGTCCCCCTCGTGTCCCCGGGGCGGTACCGCCGCCGGCGGCTGACCGCCCCTCCCCGGCGAGCGCCCCTCGCCGCTCCCGCCGGCCGCGCGCCGGAGGCACCCCGAGAGCCCGCACCACCCCACGAGGAGACCCGAGTTGTCCAGCGCCGCCACCCCTCCCTCCCTGCCCGACAAGCCCGGGCGCAGCAAGCTGCCGATCGTCATCGGCGTCGCCGTCCTCGCGGTCGTCGCGATCGTCGTCGCGCTCGTCGTGCGCAACACCGGTGACGACGAGACCGCCACCACCGCGGCGGGCGAGACGCAGACCGTGCGCATCGGCGTCACCGACCAGGCCGAGCCGTACTGGCAGACCTACGTCGACCTGGCCCGCGAGCGCCTCGGCGTGGACGTGGAGCTGGTGAACTTCTCCGACTACAGCCTGCCGAACCCGGCTCTGAGCCAGGGCGAGGTCGACCTCAACCAGTTCCAGCACACCCAGTACCTGGCGAACTACAACGTCACCGCGGGCGACGACCTGCAGCCGATCGGCTCCACCGCCGTGTACCCGCTGCCGCTGTACTCCACCCGGTACGACGACCCCTCGCAGCTCCCGCAGGGCGCGAAGGTCGCCGTCCCGGACGACGCCATCAACGAGGCGCGTGCGCTGCTCGTGCTGCAGGACGCGGGCCTGCTGACCCTCGCCGACGGCGGTTCCGCCTTCTCCACCGTGCAGGACGTGCAGGACGCGAAGGTCGAGGTCGTCCCGCTGGACGCCTCCCAGACCGCCGGTGCGCTGCAGAACGGCTCCGTCGCCGCCGCCGTCGTCAACAACAACTACGCCACCAGCGCCGGGCTCGCCGTCGAGGACGTCGTCCACCAGGACGACCCCGAGAGCGCGGCCTCGGTGCCCTACGTGAACCTCTTCGTCTCGCGCGCCGAGGACACCGGCAACCAGACCTACCTGGACCTCGCCGAGCTCATCCACGACCCCGCCGTGCAGGCGGAGTTCGTCGAGAGCTACCCGCAGGCCGTCGTCCGCGACGTCGACCCCGCCACCCTGCAGGAGCAGCTGGCGGACGTCGAGGAGGACGCGCGGGCGGCGCAGGGCTGACGTGGCAGAACCCATCGTCCGCCTGACGGGCGTCACCAAGCGGTACGAGCGCGGCGGCAAGGCCGTCGCCGCCGTCGACGACGTCAGCCTCGACGTGCACGAGGGGGAGGTCCTCGCCGTCATCGGGTACTCCGGCGCCGGCAAGTCCACCCTCGTGCGGCTGGTGAACGCCCTGGAGGCGCCCACCTCCGGCACCGTGACCGTCGCCGGGCAGGACCTCACCCGGCTGGGCGAGAAGGAGCTGCGCCGGGCGCGCCAGCGCATCGGCATGATCTTCCAGCAGTTCAACCTGTTCCGATCGCGCACCGTCGCCGGGAACGTCGCCTACCCGCTGAAGGTGGCCGGCGTCCCCCGGGAGCAGCGCGACGCCCGGGTCGCCGAGCTGCTCGACTTCGTCGGCCTGCTGGACCGCGCCCACGCCCACCCCGAGCAGCTCTCCGGCGGGCAGAAGCAGCGCGTCGGCATCGCCCGCGCGCTGGCGACGAACCCGCCGCTGCTGCTGGCCGACGAGGCCACCAGCGCGCTGGACCCGGAGACCACCACCGAGGTCCTCTCGCTGCTGCGGCGGGTCAACCGCGAGCTCGGCGTGACCATCGTGGTCATCACCCACGAGATGGACGCCGTGCGGCAGATCGCCGACCGGGTCGCGGTCATGGAGGCCGGCCGCGTCGTCGAGGTCGGCGACGTCTACGACGTGTTCTCCACCCCGCAGACCGCCCCGGCGCAGCGGTTCGTGCGCAGCGTCCTGCACGACCGGCCCACCCGGGAGCAGCTGGCGCGGCTGCGCGAGCACCACCCCGGGCGCGTGGTCACCGTGCAGATCACCGACGAGGTGGGCCTGCAGAAGCGGATCGACGACGCGTTCGCCACCGCCGGGGTGCGCACCGAGCTCGTGCACGGCGGGGTGGGGGAGCTGCGCGAGCGGCGCATCGGCTCCCTCACCTACGAGGCCACCGGCCCCGACGCCGCCGTGGACGCCGCCCTGACCGCTCTGCGCGACGCGGGCGTGCGGGCCGAGGAGGAGGTCTGACGTGGAGGGTTTCCTCAGCACGCTCGACGTCTACGTCGAGTCCATCTGGGAGACGCTGTTCATGGCGCTCGTCTCGATGGTCGCCTCCGGCGTCCTCGGGCTGGCGCTCGGGATCGCCCTGTACGCCACCCGCCCCGGTCACCTGCTCGGCAACCGGGCCGTGTTCGGCGTCCTCGGCGTCGTGGTGAACATCGTCCGCCCCATCCCGTTCGTCATCTTCCTGGCGGCGGTCACGCCGCTGCAGATCGCGGTGCTCGGCACCACCATCGGCACCGGGGCGGTGACGTTCGCGATCGCGCTGGCCGCGGCGTTCGCCGTCTCCCGCATCGTCGAGCAGAGCCTCGTCGGGGTGGACCCCGGCGTGGTGGAGGCCGCCCGCGCGGCCGGCGCCTCCCGGCTGCGGATCCTGTTCGGGGTGGTCGTCCCCGAGGGCCTGGGCCCGCTCGTGCTGGGGTACACGTTCATCTTCGTCGGCATCGTCGACATGACCGCCCAGGCCGGTCTCGTCGGCGGCGGCGGGCTGGGCGACTACGCCATCACGTACGGCTCGCAGCGCTACGACTGGGGCATCGTCTACGTCAGCGTCGCCACGATCATCGTCATCGTGCAGGTCGGGCAGTTCGTCGGGAACCGCATCGCCCGCGGCGTCCTGCGCCGCTGAACCCTCCCGCTCCGCCGACGGGCGGGCCTCCGCACCGCCACCGGGCGGGTCCTCACGCCGTGGGGGCCCGCCCGTCGGCGTCCACCCGCACCCGCCCCTGCCTCCTCGGTGATCGAGGAAGTGGCAACTTCCTCGATCACCGAGAAGTGGAGGTGGGGGCGGGCGCGGGGGTGAGGAGGGGTGGGGTGAGGGGGGTGGGTTTCAGCTGCGGTCGTCGCCGCTGCGGCGCTCGCGCAGGGCGCGGGCCGCGGCGCCGACGGTCTCGCGCGCGCCCTCCACGACGATCCGCCGCGCCGAGGGGTCGCCCTGCAGGCCGGCCTTCGCGGTGGCCCTCGCGGTGTTCACGACCTGCTCGGTCGTCACGTGCGGGGGGACCATCGGCACGTCCGGGTCCACCACCGCGTCGATGACGGTGGGCCGGCGCGCGGCGAACGCCTCGTCCAGCAGCGCGTCCAGGCCCTCCGGCCCGTCGGTGCGCACCCCGCCCAGCCCCAGCAGCCCGGCGTACTGCCCGTACGGGACGTCGGGCACGTCCATCGCCGCGCCGAACGGCACCTCTGCCTGCATCGCGCGCGCCTCCCACGCCACGAACGACAGCTGCCGGTTGTTGAACACCACGACGACGAACCGCGGGTCCTCCCAGGTGCGCCAGCGCTGAGCGACCGTGATGAGCTCGTTGATCCCGTTCATCTGCATGGCGCCGTCGCCGATGAGCGCCAGCACCGGCCGGTCCGGGTGGGCCTGCTTCGCGGCCAGCGCGTACGGCATCCCGCCGCCCATCGACAGCAGCGTCCCCGACAGCGACGCCAGCATCCCCGGGCGCAGGTCCAGGTCGCGCGCGTACCAGCTGGTGGCGGTGCCGCAGTCCACGGCGACCATCGCGTCGTCGGTCAGCCGCGCCGACAGCCCGCGCACCAGCAGTTCCGGGTTCAGCGGTTCCGCCGCCGCGGTGGCGCGCTGCTCGCCCCAGGCGCGCCAGGTGCGGTTCCACCCGGCGATCTCCTCGCGCCAGGACGGGTCCGGGTCGGCGCCCTCCAGCAGCGGCAGCAGCGCGGCCAGGGTCTGCTGCGCGTCGCCCACCAGGTTCACCTCGGTGGGGTAGCGCAGCCCGCACCGGGTGCCGTCCACGTCGATCTGCACACCGCGGGCCTGCCCGGGAGCCGGGTAGTACTCGCTGTACGGCATGGTCGTGCCGACCATCAGCAGCACGTCGCAGCCCTGCATGAGGTTCCAGGAGGGGCGGGTGCCCAGCAGCCCGATCGCCCCGGTCACCCAGTCGAGGCGGTCGTCGAGGACCGCCTTGCCCAGCAGCGCCTTCGCCACCCCCGCCCCGAGGCGGTCGGCCACCGCGGTCAGCTCCTGCGTGGCGCCCAGCGCGCCGGCGCCGGCGAGGATCGCGACCCGCTTCCCCGAGCGCAGCACCTCGGCGGCCTGCTCCAGCGCCTCGGCGCGCGGCGCGCCCGGCAGCGAACCGGGCACGGAACTGGTGTGGGTGTACCCGTGCGCGACGGGCACGTCCAGGACGGCGTCGGCGTCCTGCAGGTCGCTGGGCAGCACGATCGCGGTGACGGTGCGCCGCTCCAGCGCGGTGCGGGCGGCGCGGTCCACGGCGTGCTGCACCTGGCTGGGGTCGCTGACCTGGAACAGGTACGCGCCGGCGACGTCGGCGAACAGCCGCACCAGGTCCAGCTCCTGGTAGTAGCTGGTGCCGAGGGCGTTGCTGGCGCTCTGCCCGAGCAGCGCCACCACGGGCACGTGGTCCAGCTTGGCGTCGTACAGGCCGTTCAGGGCGTGCACCGCACCGGGGCCGGAGGTCACCGCGCACACCCCGATCGGGCTGCCGCCGTACTTCACGTCGGCGGTGGCGCAGAAACCCGCGGTCTCCTCGTGGCGGACCTGCACGAACTCCGCCTCGCCGGCGGCCTGCGCGCGGTCCAGGGCGGAGACCACCCCGCCGATGCCGTCACCGGGGTAGCCGTACACGCGGCGCGCCCCCCAGCGGGCCAGGCGCGAGACGACGTGGTCACCGACCGTGGGAGAGCTCATGGCTCCACGATCGGCGCCGCACCACCGCCGCGCACCCGGGGACCGGGAGCGCGGCGGCGGTGGTGGTGCGGTGCCGCGTCAGTCGTTCGGCATGCGGGTGTGGTGCTGCTCGCCCAGCGGCTCCCCGGAACCGCCGTCGCCGTCGTCACCGCCGCCGCCGACCTTGGAGCGCACGGAGCCGGCGGCCGCGCCGACCTTCTCCTGCGCCACCGCGCCGGCCTGCTTGGCGGCCTCGGTGGCCTTGCCCTCCAGGTCGCCGACCTTCTGCTGCACCTTGGGGTTGCCCCAGGCGCGGGAGGCGGCGGAACTGATCTGCTCGTAGCGCTCCCGCCCGGCGCGCGCACCGAGGACGTAACCGGCTGCGCCGGCCACCAGGAACAGGACCTTGCCCTTCATCGCGGACCCTCCGGGTTCTCGTGTCGGTGATCGGGTGATCGCGCCCCACTGTCGCAGCGGGCGGGGCGCGGCGCGCGCCGGGACGGGCCCGGGCTCAGGCCACCGCCCGCAGCGCGGCCACCAGCGCGTCCACGTCCTGGGCCGTGGTGTCGAGGTGCCCGCTGACGCGCAGCGCGGGGGCGCGCATCTCGCCGGGGGAGCGTTCCGCGCCGGCGAACGTGGTGAGCACGCCGTGCTCGGCGAGCAGCCGGGCGCGCAGCGCCGCCAGGTCCGGCCGTGCCGCGTCCGGGGCCGCGTCCCGGGTCGCGGCGGTGGGGCGCAGCGTCGCGGTGGCGCTGGGCTCGTCGAGCTCCTCCACGACCTCCCACGTCCCCTCCAGCTGGGCGGCCAGCCGGTGCCGGACCGCGGCACCCACCTGCGCCAGGCCCGCCCGCACGGCGCCCGGGCCCAGGTCGCGGTGCTCGGCGAGGGCGACGGCCAGGCCGACCCGCCCGGCCACGTGCGCCTCGGCCTGCTCCAGCAGCGCCGGCCGCTGCGCCAGCGGCCCGCGGGCGGCGACGAACCCGACGCCGCGCGGGCCCGCCAGCCACTTGCGGGAGGTGCCGTAGACGACGACGTCCGCGTCGGCGGGCAGCGCGTCCAGGGCGGTGTCCACGTGCCCGAACGCCTGTGCCGCGTCGACCACCACGGGCACCCCCGCGGCGGCGCAGACGGCCGCCACGGCCGCGGCGGGCTGCACGGTGCCGACGTGGCTGCCCACCCACGTCACGTGCACCAGGCCGGGACGGGTGCGGGCCAGGAACCGCTCGAAGGCGGCCGGGTCCAGCCGGTGCGGGGTGTCCACGACGACGGGGCGCACGCCCAGCCGGTCCAGCACGGCGACGTTGGGCCCGTACTCGCCGGGCGCGTGCGCCGCGGTGGCGGGCAGCCCGCCGGGCCGGGCCAGCAGCACCTGGCGCAGCGCGTCCTCGGCGCTGTGGCAGAACGCCACCGCGCCCTCGCCCGCGGGCCAGCCCAGCAGGGCGCGCACGTCGTCGCGGGCCCGGTCCAGGACCGGTGCGGCGGCCGCCGCGGCCACGTAGGCGCCCTCCTCGGCCTCACGGCGGGCGTGCGCTGCAGCCGCGTCCAGCACGGCCCAGCTCGCGCGGGCGGCCGCCGCGGAGTCCAGGTGCACCAGGCGCCGCGGCGGGCGGGTGCGGCGCCAGGCGGCGGCGAGGTCGGCGGGGGCCAGCGGTGTCTGCTCCGGGGTGCGCTCCACGGCGTGATCGTGGCAGTCCCGAGGTGCGGCGCGCGCCGTTCCGCGAGTGGATGGGCAGGTCGGCCGCCGACGGCGGCCGGTGCGGCAGGACGGCCGCGAACCCGGACAGCTGAGGAGGAACCCCGTGGCGAACGTCAGCCCGATCGACGTCCAGAAGGCCCTGCACGGTGTGGACTACCCCGCGTCGAAGGACGCGCTGCTGGAGGCGGCCGAGGGCAACGGCGCCTCGAAGGAGGTCAAGGACGCGCTCGCGGGCATCGCGGACCGCGAGTACGAGGGCCCCACCGGCGTGTCGGCGGAGATCTTCGACTGAGCGGCTCCGGCTGAGCGGCGCGCCCGGCTCCCCGCGCCGTCAGGCGGCGGGGCGGGGGCCGGCGTCCGCAGCCTCGGCGAGCGACGCCTCGGCCACCGCGGGCTCGGCGAGCGCCACCTGCGGTGCCGGGGCGAGGACGCCCACGGCGGCGGTGCGCCGCACGGGCAGGCGCCTGACGGCCGCGGCCGCCCACGACAGGGCCAGCAGCGCGGCGATCACGGCCTCCGGCCAGCGCGCGGCGGCGGCGGCCGCCCCCGCGGCGGCCAGCAGAGCGGCGGCGAGCACGGCGTCGCCGATCCCGGTCCAGCGTCGGTCCACCACGGTCTCCTCCCGCTCGGTACACCGGTAGCCCTGGCGATACCCCCAGCATACGTCGACAAACGTTTTTCGGTGGCCCGAAACCCGTCGTCCGCCCGCGCGGTTCCCCGTGCCCGCGCAGCGGGTGGCAAGCTGGGGCCGTGCCCCGCCCCGCCACCCCGGCCGCCGAGGACTGCCTCAAGGCCGTCTACGCCGCCGGCGAGTGGTCGGAGGAGAAGATCACCCTCTCGAAGCTGGCCCAGGCCCTGGGCGTCTCGCCGTCCACCGCCTCCGAGGCGGTGCGCAAGCTCACCGACGCGGGCCTGCTGCGCCACGAGCGCTACGGCGGCGTGGAGCTGACCGACACCGGCCGCGCCCAGGCGCTCGGCGTGGTGCGCCGCCACCGCCTCGTGGAGACCTTCCTCGTCGCCGACCTCGGCTACTCCTGGGACGAGGTCCACGACGAGGCCGAGGTGCTCGAGCACGCCGTCTCCGACCGCCTCCTGGACCGCCTGGACCAGCGCCTGGGCCACCCCGAGCGCGACCCGCACGGCGACCCCATCCCGCGCCCCGACGGCACCGTCCCGCGCCCCGGCGCGCACAGCCTGGCCGACCTGCCCGAGGGCGCCAGCGGCTCCGTGGCGCGCATCTCCGACGCCGACCCGGACGTGCTGCGCTACTTCGCCGACCTCGGCATCGGCCTGGACCTGCACGTGCGCGTCGTCACGCGCCGCGAGTTCGCCGGCACCACCGTGGTGCGGCTCGGCGAGGGGCCCGGCGCGCGCGAGGTCGACCTCGGCGACCCGGCCGTGGCCGCGATCTGGGTCCTGCCCGTCCGGTGAGCGGTCACGAGCCGGCGGGCGGGTCCGCGCAGGCGCCGGCGGGCGCGGTGCGCGACTCCCACGGGCGCCTGCGCGCGGCCAAGACCCACGACGTCACCGTCGTCGGCAGCGTCAACGCCGACCTGGCGATCGCGCTGGCGCACCTGCCGCCCGCCGGGCAGACCGTGCGCGGCGGCGACGCCGTGCGCGGCCTCGGCGGCAAGGGCGCCAACCAGGCGGTGGCCGCCGCCCGCCTGGGGCGCACCACCGCCATGGTCGCCGCCGTCGGCGACGACGCCGACGGCCGGGCGCTGCGCACCGCGCTGGCCGCCGAGGGGGTGGACGTCGACCACGTCCGCGCCGTGGACGCCCCCACCGGCGTCGCCGTCGTCCTCGTGCACGACGCGGAGTCCACGATCGTGCTCAGCCCCGGCGCCAACGACCGCCTGGACGCCGCGCGCGTGGAGTCCGCCGCCGCCCTCGTCAGCGGCGCGCACGTCGTGCTGCTGCAGTGCGAGGTGCCCGACGAGGCCCTGCTGGCCGCCGCCCGGCTGTGCACGGGGCTGCTGGTGCTCAACCCCGCCCCGGCCCGGCCGCTGCCGCCGGAGCTGCTGCGCCGCACCGACCTGCTCGTGCCGAACGCGGGGGAGCTGGCCGTGCTGGCCGGCCAGGCGCCCGCGGCGGACGTCGAGGCGCTGGTGCGCCAGGCGCGCGCCGTGCGCCCCGACGGCACCACGATCGTCACCCGCGGCGCCCTGGGCTGCGTGGTCGTCACCCCGGCCGGCGTGGCCGAGGTGCCCGCCGCGCCCGCCGACGCGGTGGACGCCACCGCCGCCGGCGACAGCTTCGTGGCCGGTGCGGTCGACGCCCTGCTGTCGGGGGCGGGGCTGGTGGACGCCGCGCGCCGGGCGGCGCGGGTCGCGGCGGTGACGGTGAGCAGGCCGGGGGCGGCGGCGTCGCTGCCGCGCCGGGGGGACGTGCCGGACGACGAGGACGGGGAGGTGGCGCGGTGAGCGTCGGCTGGGGTTTCGTGGGCACGGGCGGCATCGCCCGGACGGTGGCGCGGGCGCTGGAGCTCGCCGACGGCGGGCACCTGGCGGCGGTGTGCTCGCGCGACGCGGGCCGCGCGCGGGCCTTCGCCGACGAGCACGGCGCCGCCGGCTCCTACGACGACGTGGCGGCGGTGCTCGCCGACCCGGCCGTGGACGCCGTCTACGTGGCCACCACCCACCCGCAGCACCACGCCCCGGCCAGAGCCGCCCTGCTGGCCGGGACGCCCGTGCTGGTGGAGAAGCCGATGACGGCCAGCGCCGCCGCCACCGGCGACCTGGTGGCCACCGCCCGCGAGCGCGGCGTCTTCTGCATGGAGGCGTACTGGACGCGGTTCCTGCCGCTGACGCGCGAGCTGCTGGACGTGGTGGCCTCCGGGGCGATCGGGCGGGTGCTGTCCGTGCACGCCGACCTGGGCTTCCCCGCGCCGGAGTCCGCGCGCCGCTTCCACGACCCCGCCATCGGCGGCGGTTCCCTGCTGGACCTGGGCCCCTACCCGGTGGGGCTGGCGCTGACGCTGCTGGGCGCGCCCGCGCAGGTGCGCGCCGCCGGGACGCTGACGGACTCGGGCGTGGACCGGCAGGTCGCCCTGGCGCTGTCCTGGGAGTCGGGGGCGGTGGCGGCGCTGTCCACGACGATCGCCGCGCACGCCTCCTCGAACGCCTGGATCGAGGGCGACGCCGGCTGGATCCACGTCGACGCGCCGCTGCACTCCGGCCGCCGCTTCACCGTGCACCGCCGCGGGGAGGGTGCCGGGGAGCCGGAGGTGCGCGAGAACCCCGTCGAGCACGGGCACCGCTTCATGCTCGAGCACGTCCACGAGTGCCTGGCGGCGGCCCGCACCGAGAGCCCCCTGGTGCCGCTGGACTTCTCGCTCGCGCTGGCGGACGTCTTCGAGCAGGCGCTGACGCAGGTGGGGGCCGCGCGCGCCGCCGAGCTGGGCTGAGGCGGCCGCGGCGGCCGGTCCCCGGGACGCCGCCCGAGCGTCACCCGGACGGCCGCTGCTCCGTCCGGGTGACGCGACCTCAAGCGGGACGACCCCCCTGCCACACTCGACGTGACACACAAACCACGATGAGTGACTGGAGATGATAGCCGTGCGGATCGGATCGGTGACCACCCCCGTGGCGGTGCGCAGCACCGTCCGCCCCGAGGCGCTCCACAACCTCGCCCCGGTGCAGCGCATCACGCCCGACTACGTCCACGAGGACCCGCTGGACGAGCTCACCCAGTCCGACCGGACCCTCATCGCGCACCTGTACGGCCCCTCGCTCGACCTCGACGAGCTGGAGGGCACCCCCGTCGCCCAGCTCGCCGCGGAGATCAACCGCGAGCGCCGCGACGGCACCGTCGCCGCCGACCGGGACCTGACCCCCGACGACGTGCGCCGCCTCATCGGCAGGCTCACGCTCACCAGCCCGCGGCCCGTCCCCGTGGACGTGCAGCTGCGCCTCATGACGTTCCTCGGCTCCGCCTCCGCCGGCCACCTCGACGTCGTGCTCTGAACCACCTCACCCCCACACCACCGCTCCACCCCGCGGTGGGGGGGGGGGGGGGGGGGGG
>NZ_JBBBEM010000018.1:0-102405 GCF_037154035.1 Kineococcus sp. G2
CTCGGTCAGCCCGGGGCCGGGCACGCCGGTGTCGAGCAGGTGCCGGACGTTGGAGGGTGTCTGGCCGTGGCGGACGAGCAGCAGGCGCACGGTCCCCACCCTGCCACCCGGCGCGCCCCGCGTCCCCCGCGGTGATCGGGGAAGTCGCGACTTCCCCGATCACCGCGGGGGACGCGGGGCGCGCCGGGTGGCAGGGTGGGGACCGTGCGCCTGCTGCTCGTCCGCCACGGCCAGACACCCTCCAACGTCCGGCACCTGCTCGACACCGGCGTGCCCGGCCCCGGGCTGACCGAGCTGGGCGAGGAGCAGGCCCGGTCCCTGGTGGACACCCTCGGTCCCGAGGGGATCGGCGCGATCACCGCCTCCTCGCAGCTGCGCGCCCAGCTGACCGCCGCGCCGCTGGCGGCCCACCTCGGCCTCGACGTGGTCGTCGACGCCGGCCTGCGCGAGATCGAGGCCGGCGAGGTGGAGATGCGCGGCGACGAGGAGGCCGTCGCGCGCTACTTCGCCGTCGTGACCGCCTGGGTGAGCGGCGACCTGGACGCCGCCCTGCCCGGCGCGCCGGACGGGCACGCCTTCTTCGCCCGCTACGACGCGGCGATCGCCGCGGCCGCCGCCCGCGCCCGCGACGCCGGCGCCACCACCCTGGCGGTCGTCAGCCACGGGGCCGCGATCCGCGCCTGGGCGGCCGCCCGGGCGCGTGGGCTGGCGCCCCGCTTCGTGCTGGACACCGGCCTGCTGAACACCGGCGTCGTGGACCTGCGCGGCGACGTCGAGGGCGGGTGGACGTGCGAGACGTGGATGGGTGCCGCCGTCGAGCCCGCCCAGGCGGACGCGGCCGGTGCCGGCCCCGCCGGGGAACCCGGCTCGGTGTTCTGAGGTCCCCCGCCTCCTCGCGCCACACCTCCCCGCGCCCTCACGGTGATCTCGCCGTGTGAACCCTCGACCGTGCAGGATCACGGTGGGGTGGGGTGGCGGATCAGCCCAGCCGGTCGCCCGGCCGCTGCGCCGGGCCCAGGTCCAGCGCGCCGCGGTCGAACTTGTCGCGCAGGAACGCCCCGTGGACGGCGAGGTCCTCCTCCGCCCGCCGCTGCAGGCGCTCGCGCACGTCCAGGACGGCGCGCTGCAGCAGGGCCAGCTGCTCCAGCGCCTCGACCCGCGCCCGCTCCGCGCCGCTGCCGCTCGCGGCGCCCAGGTACGCGACGACCACGCCGGGCAGGTGCTCCCCGGCGACGGTCTCGACCGTGCGGGCGTCGGGGGACAGGACGTCCAGCCGGTCCCAGCGCGGCAGCACCTCCGCCACCGCGTCCAGGACGCAGCGGCCGGCGCGCACCACGTCCGCCGGGACCCCGGGCGAGCGCAGCGCGCGCTCGCCCGCCGCCACGGCCTCGTGCACCGCGCCGGCGGGGGCCGCCGCGAGCGCCGCGGGTGCCGGTGCGGCCGGTCGTCGCCCCGGGCACAGCAGGTAGCCGGACAGGTAGCCCACCGCGCAGGTGCCCACCGCCACCAGCGGGTGGCCGCTGGCGGCGAACCCGCCCAGCAGGGCGAGCAGTCCCGCACCGCTGCCGGCGAGGTGGGCGGTGCTGCCGAGCGCCTCCAGGCGGCGCCGGCCGTGCGTGTCACTGGTAGCCACGGATCTCCTCGAAGACGCCCGCCAGGTCCCCGGCGCCCGCCGCGAACGCCTCGCCGCCGGTCAGCGCCGCCACCTGCGCCATCTCGGTGGGGTCGGCCTCGCCGAAGACGACCACGAAGGTCGGGACCGAGGTGATCGGCCGCCCGGCGGCGACCTGCTGCCCGTACCAGGCGCGGAAGTCCGCCGCGGTGCTGCCGTCGGTGTTCTCCCCGTCGGTGAACAGGGTGACGCTGACGAACCGGTCCGGGGCGGCCTCGGCGACCGCCAGGGCCTGCTCGTACGCCACCCGCAGCGCGTCGTGGATGGCGGTGCCGCCCTCCGCGCGCAGGGACGCCGCCCACTCCCGGATCCGCGCCAGGCTGCCGGCCGGGTCCGCCGGGTCCACGGCGGTGGTCCCGCGCGACTTCACCGTGTCCGCGAACTCCACGTGGTGGACGTTCTCGCGCGGCTGGAAGGCGAGCAGGCCCTCGCCCGCGGTGCCGTCCGGGCCGCCGTCCGGGACGGTCAGCGCGGTCAGCGCCGCCTGCAGCTGCACCAGGCGCTCGCCCTCCATCGACCCGGACGTGTCCACGGTGAGCACCACGTCCGAGGGCTTCTTGATCTCGCTCTGCCAGGCGCTCAGCAGGGCCCGCACCGTGGAGCGCCGGTTCGGGAAGGGCAGCTCGTAGACGTCGCCGGACCCGGCCGGTCCGCCCGTGCCGGTGCGCCGGCCGGTGGCGGCGAGCTCGCGCTGCACCGGTTCGCTCAGCAGGTCGGCGACGACCGCGTCGTAGGCGCGCTGCTGCTCCTCGCCCGCCGAGCGCAGCAGCGTCAGGGGGTACTCGGCGGTCAGGGTGCCGTCGGAGGGGGTGAGCACCACCAGCGGTTCCCCGCCGGCGCGCAGCGGGCGCAGCACCGACTCGTAGCCGAACAGGGCGTTCACGTCCGCCGGGTCGGCGGTGAACCGCTCCACCAGGAACCCGGTGGAGCCGGCGGTCAGCTCGTGCCCGCGCGCCAGCCGCCGCAGCTGCCCGGCCACCGCCGCCACGTCCTCCTCGGCCAGGACGGTGCCCGTGCCGGAGAGCGCGGTGGCGGCGCTCACCAGCGTGGCGAAGCCGCTGTTGGAGGACACCGGTGAGGTCATGCCGTAGCGCAGCCGCCCGTCGTCGGCGGCGTCGACGACCTCCGCCCAGGTGGGGGAGCGGCCCGCCCAGCCCAGCTCGACCGCCGTGGCCCGCGCCACCCCGAGGGCCACGGGGGAGGACATGACGTCCTCGGAGCGGGCGACCGCCGCGCGACCGCCGTCCAGCAGCGCCAGGTGGTCGTTCGAGGGGAACCAGGTGGCGTCGTACCCGGTGGCGCCGCCGTCCGCGACGAGCTGGGCGCCCTCCACGGTGCCGGTGCACGTCAGCTCCACCCGCACCCCGGTGCGCTCGGCGACACCGGCCAGCACCGGCTCGACGTCGCGCAGCTCCGAGCCGGCCAGCACGCGCAGGACGTCCGCGCGCGGCCCGGCGGGCACGGCGGGTGCGGCGCTGCCCCCGGTGGCCGGGCCGGCCGGTGCCTGCCCGGAGCCGCGCGCCGGACCGGACGTGCACCCCGCCAGCAGGGCGCCGGTGGACGCGGCGGCCAGGCAGGTCAGCACCCCGCGCCGGGTGGTCCCCCCCACGTCCCCCCTCACCCGCCGTGGGCCGCGGCCACGGCGTCGATCAGGGCCTCCAGCACCTCGAAGGAGGGCGGGTCGGCCACGTCGGTCAGGGACCGCTGCACGCCGACGCCGTGCTGCGCGGCGATCCGCGCCAGCACCGAGCCGTCACCGGTGCGGAAGCCGTGCTCGGCGGCCAGCGCCGTCAGCTCCGGGTCGGTGGCCAGCAGCTCCGCCAGGCGCTCGGCGCCGGGGTCCAGGGCGACGAGGGTGTGCTTGGAGGCCACCGTCGGGTCCGGGTACGCCAGGACGGCGTCCGCGCCCAGCCGCGAGGTCCCCCGGGCCGCCTCGCCGACGAACTGCGCCTCGTAGGCCATCACCAGCGGCACCGCCCCGGCGCCCTGGGAGAGGTAGTCGTCGAACGGCTCGTCCGAGGAGGCCGCCGAGAAGCCCTGCGCCAGGAACAGGTGCGTCAGCTGCGGCAGGACCGCCTCCTGCTGCTCGCGGGTGGTGACCACGCCGCCGCCGTTGAGCACCCACGCCGCCCCCGCCAGGTACATCGCGGCGGAGTTGGAGGTGCGCACGTCGGTGGAGGTGATCAGCACCGCGCGGGGGGAGCCGTACAGCTCCCGGGCCCCCTCCAGGTCCTCCCAGCGGACGCCCTCGCGGACCATCCGCAGGTACGCCGCCAGGTCCAGGTGCCACACCCCGTCGGCGTCCTGCGAGGCGGCGCCGTTGCGGGCCAGCAGCTGCACCACCGGCTCGTGGGTGGCCACCACCATCGGCGACCAGAACGGGGAGGACACCTCGGTGGCGCCGGTGCGCTCGGCGATCCGCTGCGCGGCCGGGGCGGAGGAGGGGAACGCGAAGTCGTAGCCGTCGAGGTCCACGTCCGTGGCGATCTGCCGGCTGCCCGCGGTGTCGACCTCGACCGCCAGGCCCTGCTCGGCCAGCGCCCCGCGCACGCGCGGGTCGGCGAAGAAGTCCTCCTTCTCCGAGCCGATCACCCCGCGCAGCGTCGTCACCGCACCCGCACCCGCTGCCGCGTCCGCGGAGCCGGAGCGGCGGTCCAGGACGAACAGCGCCGCGACGGCCACGACCAGGAGCACCGCCAGGGCGGCGCCGACGAGCTTCCTCACCGGGGTCCGCGCCTCCGGTTCCTGCGGGGATCGTCCACGTCGTGGACGCTAGGGGCGGCGGGTGGTGACCGGGGGAGGCGGTGGTGAACGCCCGGGGAACGCGGGGCGACGACTGCGTCCCCGCGCTCCCCACCGCGCCCGGGCCCGCGCCGGGGGCCGGCTGTCTAGGCTGCCCGGCAGCGGCGCGGCGGCGGGAGCGCCGCACGGCGCCCGCGCCGGCGTGCGCGGGGGAGGGGGACGACGTGGCGGCACCGCTGATCGAGGCGGCGATCGAGGACATCCGGCGCCTGATCGCGTCCGGGGCGCTGCGCCCCGGGGACCGGCTGCCGCCCGAGGCGGACCTGAGCGCCCAGCTGGGGATCTCGCGCGGCACCACCCGCGAGGCCGTGCGCGCCCTGGTCTCCGCCCGCGTCCTGGACGTGCGCCGCGGCGCCGGCACCTACGTCACCAGCCTGAGCCCCGAGCTGCTGCTGGAGGGCGTCGGCGTGGCCGTCGAGCTGATGCAGGAGGAGGCCCTGCTGCACCTCGTCGAGACGCGCCGGGTGATCGAACCGCAGGTCACCGCGCTGGCGGCGGTGCGCGCGCAGCCGGCCCAGCTGGAGGAGATCGAGCACCACCTGACCCTGATGCGCGCCGCCACCGACCTCGAGGCCCTCGTCCGCCACGACAACGACTTCCACGCCGCCGTGGCCCGCGCCGGCGGCAACCCGGCCCTGGCCGCGGTCCTCATCGGCATCTCCAGCCCGACGCTGCGGGCCCGGGTCTGGCGCGGTCTCCTCGACGCCGACGCCCACCGCCGCACGGTCGCCGAGCACTCGGCGATCTGGGAGGCGGTCCTGGCCCGCGACCCCGCCATGGCCGCCGCCGCGGCGCTGCTGCACGTGGGCACCACCGAGGCGTGGGTGCGCACGCTGCTGGACACCGGCCCCGACGAGGACGGGAACGGCGACGGGGCCGGGGGCGGCGACGAGGTCGAGGACGGGGACGCGGCCGTCGCCGCCGGCTGAGCGCGCCGGGGCGCGGGTGCCGCTCGCACCCGACTAGGGTGTGCGCCAGGTGTGCCGGGAAGTCTGGTCGGCGGTCCCGTTCAACGACCCCGTGGAGAAGCCCGTGCAGCAGAACACGCCCCCCCGCCGCCCCCTCTTCGGGTACGGCTCCTGGCCCGAGGCGCGCCGCGTCGCGGAGGTGCTGCGCACCGAGACCGTCGGCGGTGCGCTGCTCCTGATCGCGACCGCCCTGGCGCTGGTGTGGGCGAACCTGCCCGGCGACACCTACGAGACGGTGCGGCAGTTCCACTTCGGCCCCGAGGCCCTGCACCTGGACCTGTCCGTCGAGCACTGGGCCGCCGACGGGCTGCTGGCGATCTTCTTCTTCATCGCCGGCCTGGAGCTCAAGCGGGAGTTCGTCGCCGGCGACCTGCGCAACCCGCGCGCCGCCGCCCTGCCGATCGCGGCCGCGGTCGGCGGCATGGCCGTCCCCGCCGGGATCTACGTGCTGGTGAACTCCTTGGGCGACGGCCCGGAGGGGGCGCTGTCCGGGTGGGCGATCCCCACCGCCACCGACATCGCCTTCGCCCTGGGCGTCCTCGCCGTCATCGGCAGCCACCTGCCCTCCGGGCTGCGCACCTTCCTGCTGACCCTCGCGGTGGTGGACGACCTCCTCGCCATCACCGTCATCGCGATCTTCTACACCGACGACCTCGCCCCGCTGCCGCTGCTGCTGGCGCTCGTGCCGCTGGCCCTGTTCGCGTTCGCCGTGCAGAAGCGGGTCCGCTCGCCGTGGCTGCTGATCCCCCTGGCGCTGCTGACGTGGGGCCTGGTGCACGCCTCCGGCGTGCACGCCACCGTCGCCGGCGTCCTGCTGGGCCTGTCGGTGCCGGTGCTGCGCAGCGACGCCGCGGGCGGCCCCGACGCCGGTCCCGGCCTCGCCGAGCACTTCGAGCACCGCTGGCGGCCGCTGTCCGCCGGGTTCGCCGTGCCCGTCTTCGCGCTCTTCGCGGCCGGCGTGGCCATCGACGGGGCCTCCGGCTTCGTCGACGCCCTCGGCGACCCGGTGGCCCTCGGCGTCATCCTCGGGCTCGTCGTCGGCAAGCCCGTCGGCATCGTCCTGACCACCTTCCTCATGGCCAAGCTCACCAGCGCCGAGCTCGACGAGCAGCTGTCCTGGGTCGACGTGGTCGGCGTCGGCATCCTCGCCGGCATGGGCTTCACCGTCTCGCTGCTCATCGGCTCCCTGGCCTTCGGGGAGGGCACCGAGGCCGGCCAGCACGTCACCCTCGGCGTGCTGCTCGGCTCCACGATCGCCGCGGTGCTGGCCGCCCTGCTGCTCAGCAGCCGCAACCGCACCTACCGGCGCATCGAGGAGGCCGAGCGGGTCGACGCCGACGCCGACGGCATCCCGGACGTGTACCAGCGCGGCGAGCGGAGCTGAGGGCCCGCGCGGCCGCCTACCCTGTCAGACCGTGCAGTGCTCGTACCTCGACGCCGGCGCGTGCCGCTCGTGCACCCTCATGGGCGTGCCGTACCCGCGGCAGGTCGCCGGCAAGGAGCAGCGCTGCCGCGAGCTGTTGGGTGAGCAGCCGCAGCTGCAGTGGCTGCCCGCGGTGCGCAGCGCCGAGTCCGGGTACCGCAACAAGGCGAAGATGGTGGTGGGCGGCACCGCGCGCCGGCCCACCCTCGGCATCCTCGACGCCGCCGGGCGCGGCGTGGACCTGCGCCGCTGCGGCGTGTGCACGCCCGGCGTGCGCGCCGCCCTGCCGGCCGTCGCGCGGTTCATCACCCGCGCCGGGCTGGAGCCGTACGACGTGCCGCGCCGGCGCGGGGAGCTGAAGAACGTCCTCGTCACCGAGTCGCCCGACGGTGAGCTCATGGTCCGGTTCGTCGTGCGCTCCCGGGGCCCGGTCGCCGCGATGCGCCGGGAGCTGCCGCACCTGCTGCGCGAGCTGCCGCAGGCCGTCGTCGTCACCGCCAACCTGCTGCCCGAGCACAGGGCCGTCGTCGAGGGCGACGTCGAGGTCCCCCTCACCGAGCGCACCGCGCTGCGGATGCGGCTGGGCGGGGTGGGGATGGACCTGCGCCCGCAGAGCTTCTTCCAGACGAACTCCGCCGTCGCCGAGGCGCTGTACGCGCAGGTCGCCGAGTGGGTCGACGAGGTCGCCCCCGCCAGCCTGTGGGACCTGTACTGCGGCGTCGGCGGCTTCGCGCTGCGCTGCGCGGCGCCCGGGCGCCGCGTCCTGGGGGTGGAGGTCAGCGAGGAGGCCGTGCGCAGCGCCCGCGCCTCCGCCCGCGCCGCCGGCCTGCGCGGTGCGCGGTTCCTCGCCGGCGACGCCACCCGCTTCGCCCTCGAGGCGGACGAGGCGCCCGACCTCGTGGTCGTCAACCCGCCGCGGCGGGGCATCGGCGCCGACCTGCGCGAGTGGCTGGAGCGCTCCGGCGTCCGCCACGTCGTCTACTCCAGCTGCAACCCCGCCACCCTCGCCGCCGACCTCGCCGCGATGCCGTCGCTGCGGCCGGTGCGGGCCCGGGTGCTGGACATGTTCCCGCAGACGGAGCACGTCGAGGTCGTCACGCTGCTCGAGCGCACCGGCTGAGCGCACCGCCTGAGCGCGCCGCCGGGCGGGCTCCCGCCGGGCGGCCGGCGGTGCCGCGCGAGCGGCCGTGCCGTCCGAGTGGCCGCGCCGTCGGAGCCCGGTGACACTCGGAGAGCGCCGGGCCCACCGGTGACGACCAGGACCCCGGAGGTCACCGTGAGCACCCCCAGCGACGGATCGCACGCCGCCGACGCCCCCCGCGACGGCGCCCGTCCCCTCGGTCGGCCGGCCGAGCAGGACACGGCTCCCGACCGCCTCGTCGTGGAGCACGGCCCGACCCTGAACCGCAAGGAGGTCGTCGAGCGCGAGAAGGACGCCTTCGGCGGTGTCAAGGTCGGCGCGGCGTTCTTCGGCTGGCTCACCGCCACCGGCGCCGCCGTGCTGCTCACCGCCCTGCTGGCCGCCGCCGGCACCGCCGTCGGGCTGGCCACCACCGGCGGCGGCGCCGGCGAGGCCGTGAACTCGATCGCGGACCAGGCGCAGGGGGACACCGGCGCGATCGGCCTGGCCGGTGCGATCGCCGTGCTGGTCGTCCTCCTCGTCTCCTACTTCTGCGGCGGCTACGTCGCCGGCCGCATGGCCCGCTTCGACGGGGCCAAGCAGGGCGTGGCGGTGTGGGCGTGGGCGATCGTCGTCGCCCTCGTGCTGGCGATCGTCGTCGCCGTCGCCGGCAGCGACTACGACGTGCTCGGGCAGCTGAACAGCTTCCCGCGCGTGCCCGCCGACCTCGGCTCGCTGACCGGCGAGGCCGTGCTGGCGCTCCTCGGCGCCGTCGTCGTCGCCCTCGTCGGCGCGATCCTCGGTGGCCTGGCCGGCATGCGCTACCACCGCCGCGTGGACCGGGCTGGCCTCGGGCGCTGACGCACCCGGCTGACACGCCCTCCCGCACCCGCTGATCCGGCCACCCCTTGCTCTACGCGCTCCTGTTCACGATCGCCGGCGCCAGCGCGCTGCTCGCCGCCCTCCTGCCGCGCGTCGTCGACCGCCTGCCCGTCAACCTGCCCATGACGTTCCTGGCCGCCGGCGTCGTCCTCGGCCTGGTGCCGGGGCTGCCCCGCGTGGACCCGATGGCCCACGAGTCCATCACCGAGCACGTCACCGAGATCGTGGTGATCATCTCGCTGATGGGTGCCGGGCTGGCCATCGACCGCCCCTTCGGGTGGCGGCGGTGGGCCAGCACCTGGCGGCTGGTCGGCGTCGCCATGCCGCTGACCATCGCGCTCGTCGCCGTCACCGGCAGCGCCCTGGCCGGGCTGCCGGTGGCCGCCGCCGTCCTGCTCGGCGCGGTGCTGGCCCCCACCGACCCGGTGCTGGCCAGCGACGTGCAGGTCGGCGAGCCCGCCGACGACCCCACCCTCGAGGACGAGGTGCGCTTCGCCCTCACCAGCGAGGCCGGGCTCAACGACGGCGCCGCCTTCCCCGTCGTGCACCTCGCCGTGGTCCTCGCCACCGCCGGCGCCACCGCGAGCGCGCTGGGCGGCTGGGTGCTGGAGGACCTGCTGCTGCGCAGCGTCGTCGGCCTGGTCAGCGGCCTGGTGATCGGCCGCGCGCTCGGTGCGCTGTTCTTCCGCTCCCGCCTGCACGCGCTGCGGCTGGCCGACGACGTGGAGGGCTTCACCGCCCTGGCCGTCACCTTCCTCGCCTTCGGGATCGCCGAGCTGCTGCACGGCTACGGGTTCGTGGCCGTGTTCGTCGCCGCCCACGCCATCCGCTCCGCCGAGCGCTCCCACGGCGCGCACCGCGTCGCCCACGGGTTCGTCGAGCAGGTGGAGCGGATGCTCACCGCGTGGCTGCTGCTGCTGCTGGGCGCGGCGCTGTCCGACGGGCTGCTGCGCGACCTCACCTGGCAGCTCGCCCTCACCGGGGTGCTGCTGGTGCTCGTCGTCCGGCCCCTGGTGGGGTGGCTGAGCATGCTCGGCACCCGGGCCGGCCCGCGCGAGCGCTGGGTCATCGGGATCTACGGCGTGCGCGGCATCGGCTCCCTCTTCTACCTCTCGTGGGCGCTGTCGCACGGCGGGTTCCCCGCCGGGCCGCTGTGGGCGGCTGTCGGGTTCACCATCGCGCTGTCGGTGCTGGTGCACGGCGCCACCGCCGCGCCCGTCGTGCGGCGCCTGGACGCGCGGCGGCTGCTGCGGGCGCGCTCGCGCGGGTCCGCGGACATCGCCCGCACCCACGTGTGAGGGAGCCGTGCGGGAGCTGTGCCGGTGCCCGTCGCCGTGCAACGCGAACGCCCCCGCGCGCGTCACACCAGTGCGCCGCCGAGGTGCGGGAGGGTCCCGCACCGCGCGCCGCGCGCCAGGAGGCACCGTGATCCGCACCCGCCGCACCGCCCTGGCCGCCACCCTCCCCGCGGTCGGCGCCCTCGCGCTGCTCGCCGCCGCCGCACCGTCGGGGGCCGCGGAGCCCGTCGCCGGTGCGCAGGTCGCCGCGCACGCCACCCCGCAGGTGCCCGTGCACGTCGCCGCCGAGGTCGCCGCCGCCGTGCGCGCCAGCCCGCAGGTGGCCGCCGTGCCCGCCGAGGCCTACGCCGTCACGGGTGTGCGCACCGCCGCGAGCGACCCGGCCTGGGCCGCCGCGGAGCTGGCGCCGGCCGACCCGGCGGCCCTGGACCCGGCCACGGTCGTGCTGCACCGCACCGGCGACGCGTGGGGCGTCGTCTCGCTCGGCACCGCGGGCGTCGGCTGCGAGGAGGCTCCCGCCCCCGTGGCCGCCGACCTCGCCCTGCTCTGCTGACCCGTCCCCTCCTCCACCCGCCGTGATCGTGCACGGTCGAGCGCTCAGCCGTGCGTGATCACGGCGGGCGGAGGAGGGAGGGGAGGGGAGGAGGCGGACGGCGAACGGGTAGCGTCGGGGCGTGCCCCTGCTGCTCCCCGGACGCGCGCTGCCCGGGACGGTCCGCGGCGGGTTCGCCCGCCTGGCCGGCCGGCTCGCCGGGCACCCGCCCGCCCCGGTCACCGACCCCACCGACGGCGTCGTCGTCCAGCAGCAGCAGGCCCTCGAGGCGCTGCGCGCCCTGACCCGCATGGCCGAGGCGCTGCTGTCCTGCGGCGCCTCCGCCGCCGACGTCACCGCCCTGACGCTGCGCGCCGCCGCCGGCGCCGGCCTGCACCACACCCAGGTCGACATCACCTTCACCGCCGTCGTCATCGCGACCGCCGGGGCCGACGGCTTCCCCCTGACCGACGTGCGCGTCGTGCAGGCGCGCGGCACCGACTACTCGCGCCTGTCCGCCCTCTACGAGCTCGCCCACGAGGCCGGCGACGGGCTCGAGCCCGCCGAGCTCGACGCCCGCCTCAAGCGGCTGCTCAGCTCCCGGCGCCCCTACCGCGGCGCCGTCGCCTCCCTGGGCGCCGTCGGGCTGGCCGTGTCCGTGGCGGTCGTCCTCGGCGGCGGCTGGCCCGTGGCCGCGGCCGCGGCCGTCACCACCGCCGCGCTGCAGGCGATGCTGTTCACGCTCAACCGCCGCGGGCTGCCCGCGTTCTTCCAGCAGGTCGCCGGCGCCGCCCTGGCCACCTGCGTGGCGCTGGCGCTGCTGCTGTGGCAGGAGCACCTGCCCGCCTGGATCGGGGTGCTGCCGCCGTCGCTCGTGGTCGGTTCCGGCATCGTCGTGCTGCTGGCCGGGCTCTCCCTCGTCGGCTCCGCCGAGGACGCCATCTCCGGCTTCTACGTCACCGCCGGGGCCCGCGCCTTCGAGACGGTGACCCTCACGGTCGGCCTGGTCCTCGGCATCGCCGGCGTGCTCGACATCGGCCAGCGCGCCGGCATCACCCTGACCCTCACCTTCGCCGCCACCGAGACCCCACCCGCCCTCGTGCAGGTCCTCGCCGGTGCCGCCGCCGCGCTGGCGTGGGCCGTGTCCGGCTACGCCGACGCCCGCGCCATCGCGCTGGCCGCCCTCGCCGGCGGCACCGCCGCCGCCGTCTCCGCCGCCGTCCTCGCCGCCGGCGCCGGGCCCATCACCGCCGCCGGCGCGGCCGCCCTGCTCGTCGGCCTGCTCGCCGAGGGCACCGCCTGGCGCTGGCGGGTGCCCGGCCTGGTGGTCTCCGTCTGCGGCATCGTGCCGCTGCTGCCCGGGCTGGCGATCTACCGCGCGATCTTCACGCTCGTCGGCGGCGGCACCTCCGCCGGGCTGACGCTGCTCGTCGAGGCCCTCGGCACCGCCCTCGCCCTGGCCGCCGGCGTCACCCTCGGGGAGTTCCTCTCCACCCCGCTGCGCCAGGAGTTCGACCGCATCGAGCGCCGGGTGCGCCGCCGCGCCCTCAACCGGCGCTTCTGAGCGCACGCCCCGCGCCCGCCGGATCGCGCGGACGGCCGCGCCCCGACAGGCTGTCGCCGGGCGCCGCCGGAGCGCCCGCGGACAGGAGGACCGGGTGCGCGCGCTGATCGTCGAGCAGGGCTGGAGCCGGGGGGCGCTGGCCGCCGCCCGCGCGCTGGACGCCGCCGGCTGGACCGTGGGGGTCGCCGCCCCCGCAGGCCCCGGCCTGGCCGTCTCCTCCCGCGCCTGCTCCGCCCGCCACCGCGTGCCCGGCCTGCACCCCGCCCCCGCGTTCGTGGACGCCGTCGCGCGGATCGCGCGCACCGGCCGCTACGACGTCGTCTTCGGCGCCGGCGAGGCCGAGGTCACCGCCCTGTCCGCCGCCCGCGACGTCGTCGAGGCCGCCGGCGCCGTCGTCCCGCACGGGCCGCACGAGCAGCTGGTGCGCGCGATGGACAAGGCCGAGCTCTCCCGCGCCGCGGCGGCCGCCGGCATCGCGGTGCCCGACGTCCTCGACGCCGCCGACGTGCCCGACGAGCGCACCGCCTGCGTCGTCAAGGCGCAGCGGCACGCCCGGCCGGACGTCGCCGGCTCCCCGCCGCGCATCGACACCACCGTCGTCACCGGCCGCACCGCCGTCGCCGAGCGCGTCGCGCAGATCCGCGCCCTCGGCGGCGAGGCGGAGGTGCAGGTGCTGCACCCCGGCACCCTCATCGCCTACGCGGTCGTCCGCGGCCCGGACGGAGTGGTCGCCGAGTCGATGCAGCGCGCCGAGCGCATCTGGCCGCCGCTCGCCGGGGCCAGCGCCCGCGCCGTCACCGTCGACGTCGACGTCGAGCTCGCCGAGCGGGCGCGGGCCCTGCTGGCGTCCCTGGACCTGATCGGTCTCGCCGAGCTGCAGTACGTCGCCGAACCCGGCGGCCCGGCGCGGCTCATCGACCTCAACGCCCGCTTCTACGGCTCGCTGTCGCTGGCGGTCGCCGCCGGTGCGAACCTGCCCGCGGTGTGGGGCGAGATCGCCCTCGGCCGCTCGCCGCGGCCGGTGCGGGCCCGGGCCGGCGTGCGGTACCAGTGGGGCAGCGCCGACGTGCGCCGGGCGCTGACCGAACGGCGCGGCGGCCTCGCCCGCGACCTCGCCGCCACCCTGGCCGCGGCCCCCGGCGCCCAGCGCAGCGTCGCCGCGCTGCGCGACCCCGGCCCGGCGCTGGCCCGCCTGCGCGCCGGGCTGCCGGCCCGCTCGGGCGCCACCGCCGCACCCGTGGAGGCGGCCGCCACCTGACGCGGCCGCGCGGGGGCGTCAGGGGCGCGCGTCGCGCAGGTGCGCGGCGTCGTTGTGCCGCACCACCAGCCACGGCCCGCGCGGGTCGCCCGCCGGCAGGGCCCGCACCTCGGCCACGCCCGTGGGGTCCACGTGCATGCGGTGCATCACCACCCGCGGCACCCCGAGCGCGTCCACGACCGTGAGCTTGACCGGGTACATGTGGCTGACCAGCAGCAGCCGAGCGCCCGGGTGCTCGGCGGCCAGGCGCTCGCGCACCCGCGCCACCCGGTCCCCGACGGCCTGCACCGACTCCCCGCCGGGCGGCGGCTGCTCGCTCTGCCGCCGCCACGCCGGCTGGGCGCCCGGCCAGCGGCGGTCCACCTCGGCCGGCGTCAGGCCCTCCCAGTCGCCGAAGTCGATCTCGCGCAGGTCGTCCTCCACCCGCAGCGTCAGGCCCAGCGCAGCGGCGACCTCCTCGGCCGTCTGCCGCGCCCGCAGCACCGGGCTGCACGCCAGCACGTCGGCCCCGCCGGCCGCGCGCAGGGCCGCGGCCAGCCGCCGCGCCTGCTCCCGCCCCACCTCGGACAGCGGCGGGTTCGCCCCCGTGCAGCCGCTCAGGCGCCCCTGCTCCGTGTGCTCCGTGGCCCCGTGCCGCGCCAGCAGGAACGTCGTCCCCGCCGCGGCGCCCGCTCCATCCGCCGTGCCCGTGCCGTCCACCGTGCCCGCCACCGCGCCCCCGTCCCGTCCCGTCGGTCGGGGTGCCCCGGCCGCGCCGCATCCTCGCGCACCAGCGCGCCCCGGCGACTGCCCGGGGCCGCCCGGGGCGGACCGGGCGCGTCGGAGCCGTCGGGTAGACAAGGCCCGTGCTCCACGTCCACCGGTCCACCAGCGCCGACGCCCTCCTGGAGGCGCTCGCGGACCTCCTCGCGGTGCCCGCCGACGGCGCCGACCCCTTCACCCCCGAGCTGCTGGCCGTCGGGGCGGCCGGCACCGAGCGCTGGCTCGCGCAGCGCCTCTCGCACCGCCTGGGCGCCTCCGCGGCCGGCGACGACGGCGTGTGCGCCCGCGTGGACCTGCGCCGCCCCGCCGAGCTCCTCGACGAGGTGGTCGCCGCGCTCGGTCCCCGGTACGCGGACTCCCTCGCCGCCTGGGACCCCGACGCCCTGCCCTGGCACCTGCTGCGCGTCCTCGACGGCATCGCCGGCGAGCCCGCCGCCGGGCCCGGCGACCCGCTGGCCGCGCTGCGCCACCACCTGCGCCCCGACGACGGCGAGGGCCCCGCCCGCGCGGGCCGCGCCGGCGTCGCCGCCCGCCTGGCGGCCCTGCTGCACCGCTGCGCCACCGCCCGCCCCGAGCTGCCGGCCCGCTGGGCCCAGGACCCGGAGGCGGCCGCCGACCTGCCCGCCGACCTGCGCTGGTGGCCGCAGGTGCACCGGCGCGTGCGCGAGCGCGTGGGCGTGCCCGCACCCGCCGAGCTGCTGGACGAGGCGTGCGGCCTGCTGCGCGCCGGGGCGCCGCTGCCCGGGGTGCCCGCCCGCCTGGGCGTGCTCGCCGTCGCCCCGATCACCACCTCCCACCTCGCGGTCCTGGCAGCCCTCGCCGAGCACCGCGAGGTGCACCTGTGGCTGCCGCACCCGTCCCCGCGGCTGTGGGACGCGCTGGCGCCCCTCGCCACCGACCCCGACCCGCGGCGCCGGGAGTGGGAGGAGCGCGCCGGGCGCGCCGTGCGGCACCCCCTGCTGCGCTCGCTCACGCGCCGCTCGCGCGAGCTGCAGGTGCGGCTGGCCGCCCTCGCCCCCGAGCACGCCGACGTGCTGCACGCCCCGCCCGCCGCGGTGGGACCGCCCACGCTGCTGCGGCGCCTGCAGCACGCCCTCGCCGAGGACGACCCCGCGCCCGTCGAGACCCCCCTCGACCCGGCCGACCGCTCCGTGCAGGTGCACGCCTGCCACGGCCGCACCCGGCAGGTGGAGGTGCTGCGCGAAGCGGTGCTCGGCCTCCTCGACGCCGACCCCGGCCTCCAGCCGCGCGACGTGCTCGTGGTGTGCCCCGACGTGGACGCCTACGCCCCCGTCGTCAGCGCCGTCTTCGCCACCGACAGCCACCCCGGCGCGGCGCTGCGCGTGGCCGTGGCCGGCAGCTCCCCGCTGCGCGCCAACCCGGTGCTAGCGCTCGCCGCCCGCCTGCTCGAGCTCGCCACCGGCCGGGTCACCGCCACCGAGGTGCTGGACCTGGCCGCCGCCGAGCCGGTGCGCGAGCGCTTCGGCTTCGACGACGAGGAGCTGGAGCAGCTGCGCGACTGGGCCGTGCAGGCCGGCGTGCACTGGGGCCTGGGCCCGGAGCACCGGCGCGCCTGGCGGCTGGAGGAGGTGCGGCAGGGCTCCTGGCGGGCCGGGCTGGACCGCGTCCTGGCCGGGGTCGCCCTGGGCGGGGACCTGCTGCCCGCCGCCGGCCCGGAGGACCCCGTCGTGCCGCTGGCCGACGTGGAGTCCAGCCGCGTCGACCTCGCCGGCCGCCTCGCCGAGCTGCTGGACCGGCTCGGCGCCGCCGTGGAGCGGCTCAGCGGCCCGCAGCCGGTCGAGCGGTGGTGCGACGCCCTGCTGGAGAGCGCACTGGACCTCGGCGCCGCCCCCGCCGACGCCGCCTGGTGGGAGTCGCAGCTGCGCGCCGAGCTGGGTCGGGTGCGCGAGCGCGCCGCCCGCGCCGGCGCCGGTGCCGTCGGCCCCGCCGACGCCGCCGCCCTGCTGACGGCGCGCTTCGAGGCGCGGGGCGTGCGGGTGCCGTTCCGCACCGGTGCGATGACCGTGTGCGCGCCCGGGGCGCTGCCGGCGGTGCCGCACCGCGTGGTGTGCCTGCTCGGGCTGGACGACGACGTCTTCCCCCGCGCAGGCGCCACCGACGGCGACGACCCCCTCGCGCGCGCCCCCCACGTCGGTGACCCCGACCCGCGCGGCGACGACCGCCAGGCGTTCCTCGACGCCGTCCTCGCCGCCGGCGACCACCTGCTCGTCACGTACGCCGGCCGCGACGTGCGCACCGGCGCCGCGCTGCCGCCGTCCGTGCCGGTGGGGGAGCTGCTGGACGCCCTGGACGTCCTCGCCGCGCCCGGCACCGGCCGCGTGCGCGACCGCGTCCTCGTCCAGCACCCCCTGCAGCCCACCGACGCGCGCAACTTCACCCCCGGAGCGCTGGGCCGCGACGGCGCGTTCAGCTTCGACACCACCGCCCACGCGGGGGCCACGGCCGCCGCGGCCCCCGCCCGCCCGCCCGCGCCGTTCCTCGAGCGCGCCCTGCCCGAGCCGCCCGCCGAGCCGGACGTGGACCTCGACGCGCTCGTGCGCTTCTGGCAGCACCCCGCGCGCGGGTTCCTGCGCCAGCGCCTCGACGTGGCCGCCGACACCCGCCCCGAGGAGCCCGCCGACGCCCTGCCGGTGGAGCTGGACGGCCTGGCCGAGTGGGCGGTCGGCGACCGCTGCCTGGCCGCCCGGCTGGCCGGCGTGCCCGCCGCGGACGTCGCCCGCCACGAGGCCGCCCGCGGCGAGGTGCCGCCCGGGCTGCTCGGCACCCGGGTGCTGCGCCGCGTCGGCGGCCACGTCGAGCAGCTCGTGGCGGCCGCGGCCCCCTGGACGGCCGCGCCCGCCCGCACCGCCGAGGTGGACGTGGAGGTGGACGGCACCCGCCTGACCGGGGTGGTGCGCGGGGTCCGGGCCGTCGGCGGCGGCCCGCGGGCCGCCGCCGTCACCGTCACCTACTCGCGGCTGAAGGCCCGCCAGGAGCTGCGCGCGTGGGTGGAGGTCCTCGCCCTCACCCTCGCCGAGCCGGACGCACCCCGCGCCGCCGTCGTGATCGGGCGCGGCGAGCGCGGCAGCACCGCCGTCCTCCGCCTCGGGCCGGTGGCGCCGGACGCGGCGCGCACGGCGCTCGCGGACCTGCTGGCCCTGCGCCGCACCGGCCTGCGCCTGCCGCTGCCGCTGCCGGTGGCCACGGGCGCGGTCTGGGCGTCGGCCGCCGCGCGCGGGGTGAACCCGGCGGGGTGCGCCGCCTCCGCGGCCCGCGAGTGGGAGTCCGGCTGGGACTGGCCCCGCGAGGACGCCGAGGAGGAGCACCGGCTGCTGTGGGGGAGCGGCACCACCGCCGCCGAGCTGCTGTCCTGGTCCCCGCCGCCCGGCGCGCCGCCGGGCACCCCCGCGTCCTTCGCCGAGCTCGCCCGCCGCGTGTGGCAGCCGCTGCTGGCCGCCCGCCACCGGGAGGACGCGTGAGCGCCTTCGACGCCACCGGGCCCCTGCCCACCGGCACCACCGTGCTGGAGGCCAGCGCCGGCACCGGCAAGACCCACACCGTCGCCGGTCTCGTCACCCGCTACGTCGCCGAGGGCGCCGCCCGCGCGGAGGACCTCCTCGTCGTCACGTTCGGCCGCGCCGCCACCGGCGAGCTGCGCAGCCGCGTGCGCGAGCGCCTGGTGCGCACCCGCGACGCGCTGGCCGACCCGGCGGCCGCCGCGGAGCACCACGACGAGGTGGTGCGCCACCTGGCCGGCGGCGACCCCGCCGCGGTGCGCCGGCGCCGCGAGCTGCTGGCCGCGGCGCTGGCGTCCTTCGACGCCGCCACGATCACCACCGTGCACGGCTTCTGCCAGCAGGTGCTCACCGGCCTGGGCACCGCCGCCGACGCCGACCCGCAGGCGGTGCTCGCCGAGGACCTGACCGACCTCGTCGAGGAGGTCTGCGACGACCTCCACCTGCGCTGGGCGGTGCGCCGGGAGCTGCCCTTCGACCGGGCGTGCGCGCTGCGGCTGGGGCGCGAGGCCGTCGCCCGCGCCGACGCGCGCCTGGAACCGGCCGAGCGGGCCCCGGGCACCCCGGAGGACCTGCGGGTGCGCTTCGCCACCGCGGTGCGCGCCGAGGTCGCCCGCCGCAAGGTGGTGCGGCGGGTGGTCGGCTTCGACGACCTGCTGGTGCGGCTGCGCGACGCGCTGGCCGACCCCGTCACCGGGCCGGTGGCGTGCGCCCGGCTGCGCGAGCGGTACCGCCTGGTGCTCGTCGACGAGTTCCAGGACACCGACGGCGTGCAGTGGGACGTGCTGCGCCTGGCGTTCCACGGGGTGCGGCCGATGGTGCTCGTGGGCGACCCCAAGCAGGCCATCTACGCCTTCCGCGGCGCCGACGTGCGCAGCTACCTCGCCGCCCGTGACGCCGCCGCGCAGCGCGCCACCCTGGACGTGAACCGCCGCAGCGACCCGGCCGTGGTGCGCGGCGTGCAGGGCCTGCTGCGCGGGGCGGCCCTCGGCGAGGAGGGGATCGTGGTGCACGAGGTGCGCCCGGCGCACGCGAGCGCCGCCCTCGTCGACGCGGACGGGCGCGAGGACCCCGCACCGGTGCGGCTGCGGGTGCTGCCGCGCGCGGGCCTGCCCACCGACCGCGGCGGGCTGCCGCTGCTGGCGCGGGCGCGCTCGGCGGTCGCCGCCGACGTGGCGGCCCAGGTCGCCGCCGTGCTGGGCTCGGGCCTGCGGGTGCGGCCCCGCGACGGGTCCGGGGAGGGGACGGGCGGGCGGGCGCTGGCCGCCGGGGACGTCGCCGTCCTGGTGCGCACCCGCACCCAGGCGCGGCTGGTGCAGGAGGCGCTGCAGGAGGCCGGTGTGCCGTGCGTGCTCAGCCGCGGGCCCAGCGTCTTCGGCACCGAGGCGGCCCGGGACTGGCTGGTGCTGCTGGAGGCGCTGGAGCAGCCGCACCGCACGGCCCGGGTGCGCCGCCTGGTCCTGTCGGCGTTCGTGGGGTCCACCGCCGAGGAGCTCGACGCCGGCGGCGAGCGCGCCACCGACGCCGCCGCCGTCCGGTTGCGCACCTGGTCGGCGGTGCTCGCCGAGCGCGGCGTGGCCGGCCTGTTCGCCGCCGTCGCCGAGGAGCACGCCCTGCCGGCGCGCCTGCTGGGCACCACCGGCGGCGAGCGGCGCCTGACCGACCTGCGGCACGTGTGCGAGGTGCTGCACGCCGAGGCCGCCGAGCACGGGCGCGGCCCGGCGGGCCTGCTGGCGTGGCTGCGCGCGCGCGTCGACGAGGCCGACGGCGACGTCGACGCGGAGCGCTCGCGTCGCCTGGACACCGACCGCGCCGCGGTGCAGGTCGCCACCGTCCACACCAGCAAGGGGCTGGAGTTCGAGGTGGTGTGCGTGCCGTTCGGCTGGGACGTGCCCGGCCCCGGGCCCGCGCGCCGCGAGCGCCTGCCCGTGGCCCACGCACCGGCGCGCGGACCGGCGGGCGCGGGAGCCGCCGCGGGGGTCGCCGCGGTGCCCACCCTGCACGTCGGCGGGGTGGGCAGCCCCGGTTACGCGTCGGCCTGCGCCGCGGCCGACGCGGAGGACGCCGGTGAGGAGCTGCGGCTGCTGTACGTGGCGCTGACGCGCGCCGTCTCCCGGCTGCTGGTGTGGTGGGCGCCGTCGCGGTGCACCGCCGAGAGCCCCCTGCACCGGCTGCTGTTCGCCCCCGACGCCGGGGCGCTGCCCCCGTCGGTGCCGGTGCCGCCGGAGGCGGACGCGCTCGCGCACCTGCGGCGGCTGGAGGCCGCCGGCAGCGGGGTGCGACTGGAGCGCGCCGGCGACGACGGCGCTGCCCCGGCCGCACCGCCGCCCGCCGCACCGGCCGCGCTGCTGCCGCCGGCCGCGTTCGGCGGCCGCGTCGACGCCCTGTGGCGGCGCACCTCCTACAGCGGGCTGACGCGCGAGGTGCACGAGGCGCCGCTGGTGCGCACCGGCCCGGAGGCGCCGGGCACGGTGGACGAGGTGGACCTGGAGGGTGTGGCCGCCGGCGCGGGCGAGAGCGCGGACCCGGTGCTGCGCCGCTGGCGCGAGGTGCCCTCCCCGCTGGCGGACCTGCCCGCCGGTGCCGGTTTCGGCACCCTCGTGCACGCCGTGCTGGAGGACTTCGACCCGGCCGCGCCGGACCGCCCCGCCCACCTGGCGGCACTGGCGCGCGAGCAGTTCGCCGGTGCGCTGGCCGAGCCGCTGGCGGCCGCCCTGGACCCGGTGCTGCGCACGCCGCTGGGGCCGCTGGCCGGCGGTGCGGCGCTGGAGGGCTTCGCGGTGGCCGACCGCCTCGCCGAGCTGGACTTCGAGCTGCCCCTGGGCGGTGGTGACCGCGCCACCGACGGCGACGGGGCCCTGCTGGGGCGGGTGGCGGACCTGCTGCGCCACCACCTGGACCGCGACGACCCCGTCCACCGCTACGCCGACGCGCTGGCCGAGCCGGCCCTGGGCGGGCAGGTGCTGCGCGGCTACCTCACCGGCTCGATCGACGCCGTGCTGCGCCGCCGGGGCCCGGGCGGCCCCGCCCACCTCGTCGTGGACTACAAGACGAACCGCCTCGCCGGGCCGGGGGAGGCCCTGACCGCCTGGCACTACCGCCGCGACGCCCTCGACGAGGCCGTGCGGCAGGCGCACTACCCGCTGCAGGCGCTGCTGTACTGCGTGGCGCTGCACCGCTTCCTGCGCTGGCGCCAGCCCGGCTACGACCCCGCCGTGCACCTGGGCGGGGTGCTCTACCTGTTCCTGCGCGGCATGTGCGGGCCCGACGTGCCCGCCGCGCCCGGCCCGGACGGGGCGCCCGGTGCGCCCCCGGGGGTGTGGTCGTGGTGCCCGCCGCCGGCGCTGGTCACCGACGTGTCCGACCTGCTGGCCGGGAGGCCCCGATGAGCGCGCCGACCACCACCGCCCCCACCGCGCCCGCCGCGCCCGTCGCGCCGGGGGAGGTGCCCGGCGCCGAGCGCGCCGCCACCCGGGTGCGCAGCGCCACCGGTCTGCTGCGCGAGTTCAACGCGCTGGGGCTGCTGCGCGCCGCCGACGTCCACGTCGCCCGCCGGCTCGGGGCTGTCACCGGGGAGGACGACGAGCGGGTCCTGCTGGCGGTGGCGCTCGCGGTGCGGGCCGTGCGGCACGGCTCGGTGGTGCTGCACCTGGCGCAGGCGCCGGCGACCGTGGTGCCCGAGGACGAGGAGGACACCGGGGCCGTGGGTGCCGTCCAGGCGCCCTGGCCGGAACCCGCCGGCTGGCTGCGGGCGGTGCGCGCCAGCGCGCTGACCACCGTGCACGACGAACCCCCGTCGGCCGCCGGGGCGGCGGGTGCCCCGGCCTCGCCGCCGCGGCCCGTGCACGTCGTGGGCGACGGGCTGTGGCTGGACCGGTACTGGCGTCTGGAGCTGGCCGTCGCCGACGACCTGCGCCGCCGCGCCGCGCAGGTGCCCGCGCACGACGAGCAGCGGGTGCGCGAGGTGCTGGACCGGCTGTGGCCGGGGGAGGACGAGCCGTCCGACCAGCGGCGCGCGGCGGAGGTGTGCCTGCGCTCGGGCGTGGCCGTCCTCGGCGGCGGCCCCGGCACCGGCAAGACGACGACGGTGGCGCGGCTGCTGGCGGCGCTGCACGACCTGGCCGGCGACGGCGCCCCGCCCCGGGTGGCGCTGGCGGCGCCCACCGGCAAGGCCGCCGCGCGGCTGACGGAGGCCGTCACCGCCGCGGCGTCGGCGCCCGGGGTGTTCACGCAGGGGCAGGCGGCGTTCCTGGCGGGGGCGAGCGCCTCCACCCTGCACCGGCTGCTGGGGCTGCGGCCGGGCTCCACGCGCGCCCGCTACGACGCCGAGCACCGCCTGCCCCACGACGTCGTCGTGGTGGACGAGGCGTCCATGGTGGGCCTGGGCGTGGTGGCGCACCTGCTGGCGGCGCTGCGCCCGCAGGCGCGGCTGGTGCTCGTGGGCGACCCCGACCAGCTGGCGTCGGTGGAGGTCGGTGCCGTCCTGGCCGATCTCGTCGCCCCCGCCCTCGCGCCGGCGGACGGGGTGGGGGACACGGCGGGAGCGGACGCGGTGGCGGGTGGACGGGCGGGCACCGTGGCGGGCGGGGTGGCGCTGCTGCGCACCACCCACCGCTTCAGCAGCGGCGGCCCCATCGCCGAGCTGGCGCGGGCCGTGCGCGCCGGGGACGCCGCCGCGGTCGTGGACGTGCTGCGCGCCGGTGGCGACGGGCTGGAGTTCGTCGAGGTCGCCGAGGACGAGCCGGTGGCCGGCGCCGCGCTGGAGGCGGTGCGCGCCGACGTGGTCGCGCGCGGCCGGGACGTCGTGCAGGCCGCCGCCCGGGGCGACGCGCCGGCGGCGCTGCTGGCGCTGGACGCCCACCGCGTGCTGTGCGCGCACCGCCACGGCGGTCGCGGCGTCTCGCGCGTCAGCGCGCTGGCGCACCGGTGGGCCGTGGAGGAGCTGGGGGTGCGCCCGCGCCCGGACGGCCGGTACGTGGGCCTGCCGGTGATCGTCACCACGAACGACCCCGCGGCGGGCGTCTTCAACGGCGACACCGGCGTGGTGCTGGAGTCCGGCGGCGACCTCGTGGTCGCCGTGGGCCGCGGCGACGGCCCGCTGCTGGTGCCGCTGGCGCGGCTGGCGGCGGTGGAGCCGGTGCACGCCATGACGGTGCACCGCAGCCAGGGCTCGCAGTTCGGCGCGGTGACGGTGCTGGCGGCGCCGGCGCGCTCCCCGCTGGCCACCCGGGAGATGCTGTACACGGCCGTGACCCGCGCCCGGCACCGGGTGCGCGTGGTCGGCTCGGTCGAGGCCGTCACCGCCGCGGTGCAGCGCCCGCTGGCCCGCGCGACCGGCCTGGCAGCCCGCCTGACCCCCTGACCCCTCCACCACCCCGCTCCCCCCGCCCACCCCACCTCACCCCGTTCTCCGTCGCCCCCGGCTGGGCGGAAACCGTGGTTTCCGCCCCTCGCGGGGCCCTCGACAGGGCGGAAACCGTGGTTCCCGCCCCGCCCCGTCGAGACGAGGTCAGCGAGTCAGCGAGTCAGCGGGGCGGCGGGGGAGGGGTGGCGCGCAGCGCGAGCAGGCGCGCGGGGGCGTCGGCCGGGTCGGCGTCGGCCGCGGCCGCCGCGTAGCGGGCGGGGTCCTTCGCGCCGGGGCCGGTCAGGTCGCCGCCGTGCGCGCGCAGCGCCGCCACGAACGACGGCCACAGCGCCAGTTCCGCTTCCAGGGCGTCGGGCAGGACCGTGACCCGCTGCGGCGGCAGCTGCCGCAGCACCTCCGCGGTGGCCCGGCGGTGCGCGGTGCGGGCGCGGGAGCGGTTGCGGGCGCGGCGCCAGCCGTCCGCGTCGCCGTCGACGACGGCGTGCCAGGACGCTCCCACCGCCTGCGCCACGGCCCCGGCCAGGGGCATCGGGTGCTTGCCGCCGACCGCGAGGACCACCGGCCCGGCGGGGCCGCTCAGCAGGGGACCCAGCACGGCGGCGTCCGTGGTGCCCTCCACGAGCAGCACCGCCCGCCCCTGCTCGCCCGCCCGGCGCGCGGAACGCGCGAAGCCCGGAGGCAGCGCGGTGCGCGCCAGCCTCCGGGCTCGTGCGGTGCTCGTGCCGAGGGCCGCGGCGACCAGCGCCACCGCGTCCTCGTCCACGTCCTGCGGGTCCTGCCGGTCCCGCGAGGAGTCGTCCAGGTCAGCCGACCTTGGGCTTGTCCTCGGCCTTCGGGTAGATCTCGGTGTTCTGCGCGGTGCTGATCAGCGCGTCCTCGGAACGCGTCTGGTTCAGCGCCACCGCCTGCGGCGGCAGCACCGCGTGCAGCGCCCAGTCGGTGAGCACCCGGATCCTGTTCGCCATGCTGGGCAGGGCGAACAGGTGGTAGCCGCGCGCCACGATCTTGGCGGGCAGGCCGGTGAGCTCCACGCCCAGCGGCTTGGCCACGGCGGTCAGCCCGCCGAGGTCGGCGACCAGGCCCAGGTCCTTGTGCACGTAGTCCTTGGCCTGGCCGATGCCGAAGCTGGCGGCGATGTTCTGACCCACCGCGGTGCCCTGGCGCTGCGCGTGCTGCGCGGTCGGCGGGGTCACCGGCTGCGGGCCGTCGGCCGACTTCTCCTTGGCGAGGTCCGGCACGGCGGCGGCGTCCCCGACGGCCCAGACGTCGTCGGTGACCTTCATCTGCGCGTCCACGACCAGGCGGCCGCGCTCCAGCGGCAGCCCGAGGGTGCCCATGAGCGGGTTGGCGATGATGCCCGCGTTCCAGATGAGGGTGCGCGAGGGCACCGGGGTGCCGTCGGTGAGGTTGATGACGTTGCCCTCGACCGAGGCCACCGACACGCCCAGGCGCACGTCGATGCCGCGCGCCTTCATGGCGGACAGCGCGTACTGGCCCAGGCGCGGCCCGAGCTCGGGCAGCACCGCGGGGGCGACGTCGATGAGCAGCCACTTGACGTCGTCCACGTCGATCTTCGACCAGCGGTCGGCGACGCGCTTGAGCCACCGCTGCGTCTGGGCGACGATCTCGGTGCCGGTGTAGCCGGCGCCCACCGCGACCACCGTCATCCGCTCGGCGCGCTCGGCGTCGAAGCGGGGGTCGTCCGGCAGGGAGTCCGCGGCGTCGAGCTGGTTGACCAGGTGGTCGCGCACGAACGCGGCCTCCGTGATCGTCTTCACGCCGCGCGCGGACTCCGCCACCCCGGGGATGGGGAAGCGGCGGGTGACCGAGCCCGGCGCCAGCAGCAGGCGGTCGTAGGACATGACCTGCGGGTCGGCGTCGGACTCACCGCGGGAGATGGTGACCGTCTTGGCCTCCACGTCCACCGAGGTGACGTGGCCGACGACCAGCCGGTGCCGCGGCAGCGCCTGGCGCAGCGAGACCGCGACGTGGCGGGGCTCGAGCACCGAGGCGGTGACGTCGGGCAGCAGCGGGCTGTAGGTGAGGTGGTCGGTGGGGCTCACGATCACCAGCTCCGCCGTGCTGGCGGGCAGCAGCTTCTCCAGCTTCTTGCCGGCGTACAGGCCGGCGAAGCCCCCGCCGACGATGACGACTCGCTGTCGATCGACCATGTAGGGCACCTCTCGTCTCTCCGTCGCCGGGACCGGGACTCCCGTTGCTCCCTGGAATCCTTGCACGCTGCCCGGGGAACTCTCAGCCCGGTGTGTCCGCGCGCCCCGCGGCGGGCCCGTCAGCGCCGCTCGCGGCGGGCGGGGCAGGCGGCCAGGTGGTCGTCCACGAGGCCGCAGGCCTGCATGGTGGCGTAGGCGGTGGTGGGTCCCACGAAGCGGAAGCCGGCGGCCTTCAGGGCCTTCGCCAGGGCCGCGGAGGCCGGGGTGGAGGCGGGCACGTCCGCCGGTGAGACGGGGGCGGGACCGGGTTCGGCGGGGGCGGAGGACCACACCAGCTCCGACAGGCCGGGGCCGTTCTCGGCCAGCCGCAGCACGGCGCGGGCGTTGGCGACGACCGCGGTCACCTTCGCGCGGTTGCGGATGGTCCCGGGGTCGGCGAGCAGCCGGGCCACGTCCGCCTCGCCGTAGCGGGCCATGAGCTCGGGGTCGAAGCCGTCGAAGGCGGCGCGCAGCGTCTCGCGCCGGCGCAGCACGGTGATCCACGACAGGCCCGACTGGAACGCCTCCAGGCACAGCCGCTCGTACAGGGCGGCGTCGCCGTGCACGGGCCGGCCCCACTCGGTGTCGTGGTAGCGCTCGTAGAGCGGGTCGCCGGTGCCGAAGCAGCGGAACGGCTCACCCGGCGCGGCGCCCGCGGGGGCGTCCGCGGCGGTGCTCGGCGTGGTCACGGGCGACACCCTGGCAGCCGCCGCCGACACGGGCGGCCGAGCGCCCCTCCCGCTGCTCCCCGCGGGCGCGGCGCCGGTCGTGTCGGGCCCGGCCGGTAGCGTCCCGTCCCGTGCAGCGCGTCCTCGTCCTCAACGGCCCCAACCTCGGCCGGCTCGGCAAGCGGCAGCCGGAGGTGTACGGCACCGCGACGCTCGCGGACGTCGAGGCGGGGCTGCAGGAGTTGGCGGCCGAGCTGGGCGTGGAGGTCGAGGTCCGCCAGACGGACGCCGAGCACGAGATGCTCGCCTGGGTGCACGAGGCCGCCGACGAGCGCCGCCCGGTGGTGCTCAACCCGGCCGCCTGGACGCACACCTCGGTGGCGCTGCGCGACGCGTGCGCGGAGCTGACGGCGGGGCTGGTGGAGGTGCACCTGTCGAACGTGCACGCGCGCGAGGACTTCCGCCGGCACTCCTTCACCGCCCCCGTCGCCACCGGCGTGATCGCCGGCCTGGGCGTGGAGGGGTACGCGCTGGCGGTGCGCTTCCTGGCCGCCCGCCGCGCGTAGGCTCCCGTGGGGCCCGCGCCGGGCGGTGCGCGGTGGCGGGCGGTTCCAGCAGCAGGTCCTTTCAAGCAGTCCAGCGGGTCAGCGGGTCGCGAGCACGGGAGACGCAGTGGTCGAGCACATGAAGTGGTGGGGCTGGGGCCAGGAGGGCGTGGCCTTCCACCACGAGGACAAGCCGGGCCTGGCGCCGTTCGCGCGGCGGATGGCCGGCATCGACTTCGACGCCCCGCCGGTGCGGGTGCCGGAGCTGTCCGAGCTGGACGTGCCGGCCCCGCGGGCGCCCGAGGAGCTGCGCGCGGCGTTCGTCGGGGCCGTGGGCGCCGAGCACGTCCGCGACGACGACCTGGACCGCGTCGTGCACTGCTACGGCAAGTCGATGCGCGACCTGGTGCGCATCCGCCGCGGCGACTTCGGCCGGGTGCCGGACCTGGTGGTCTACCCGGGCACCGAGGCGGAGGTGGAGGCCGCGCTGCGCGTGGCGCTGGACGCCGACGCCGTCCTCATCCCCTTCGGCGGCGGCTCCAACATCGTGGGCTCCCTGGAGGCGCCGCGCGAGGAGACCCGCCCGGTCGTCTCGCTGGACCTGGGTCGCCTGCGCTCGCTGCTGGAGCTGGACGAGACCTCCCAGCTCGCCCGCATCCAGGCCGGTGCCCTGGGCCCGGACCTGGAGGCGCAGCTGAACGCGCGCGGCTGGACGCTGGGGCACTTCCCCGACAGCTTCAAGCACTCCACCCTCGGCGGCTGGATCGCCACCCGCTCCTCGGGCATGCAGTCGGACCGCTTCGGCGACATCGCCGACATCACCCGCGCCGTGCGCGTGGTCACCCCCAAGGGCGTCGTCGCCACCCGGCAGGTGCCGGTGCAGGCCGCCGGCCCGAGCGTGCGCGAGATGGTGCTGGGCAGCGAGGGCCGCCTCGGCGTCATCACCGAGGCCACCGTGCAGGTGCACCGCCTGGCCGAGGAGCGCGTCATCCAGGCGTACTTCTTCCCCGACTACGGCGCCGGCCTGAAGGCCATGCACGACATCGCCGCCTCGGACGCCTCCCCGTCCATCACGCGCGTCTCGGACGAGATGGAGACCCAGTTCACGCTGGCCACCTCCAAGAAGGGCAGCGCCCTGTCGCAGCTGCTGTCCAAGGGCGTGAAGCTGTACGCCGCCAGGGGCAAGGGCTTCGACCTCGAGAAGATGTGCCTGTCGTTCATCGGGTTCGAGGGGTCCTCGCTGCACGTCAAGCGCAGCAAGCGCCTGGTGGACGAGATCGTCAAGCGCCACGGCGGCTTCGGCGTCGGCACGGGCCCGGGCACGCTGTACGACCAGAAGAAGTTCGACACCCCCTACATCCGCGACTTCATCCTCGACCGCGGCGCCTACGGCGACGTGTCGGAGACGTCGTCGAGCTGGGCGACGCTGAAGACGCTGCACGACGACGTGGTCGCCGCCGCCCAGAAGGCGTTCGCGGAGATCGGCACGAAGGGGTTCGTCTTCTGCCACCTGTCGCACAGCTACCACTCCGGCGCGTGCCAGTACTTCACGTTCGCGTTCCAGCCGCCGGCGGACCGCGACGGGCTGGAGGCGTACGACATCGTCAAGGGCGCCATCCAGCAGGCGTTCATCGACAACGGCGGCACGCTCTCGCACCACCACGCGGTGGGTCGCGAGCACAAGCCGTGGGTGGCCGAGGACCTCTCCCCGGCGGGAGCCGAGGTGGTCAAGGCCCTGTTCGCGGGCGTGGACCCGGGCCGCAACCTCAACCCCGGCGCGATCGTCGACTGACGCGCCCGGCCCGGCTCCCCCAGGGGGCCGGGCCGGTGCCGTCAGGCCACCCGCAGCTCGGCCCAGACGGTCTTGCCGGCGCCGTGGGCGCTGACCCACCACCGTTCGGCGAGCACGTCGACGATGTGCAGGCCGCGGCCGCTGAGGGACTCCTCGCCGGCCCCGCGCGGCAGCGGGTGCGAGGTGGAGCTGTCGTCCACGCCGAGGGCCAGGCACGCCGAGAGCGGGTCGTGGCGCACGGTCAGGGCGGTGCCGGCACCGGTGTGCAGCACCGCGTTGGTGACCAGCTCGGAGACCACCAGCTCGGCCTCGTCGGCGACGCGCACCAGTCCCCAGGCGTCCAGGGTCAGGCGCAGGTGCTCGCGGGCGGCGGCCACGGCGCGGGTGTCCCCGGGCAGCTGCAGCTGCGACTCGCGGCTGCCGGGGGCGGGGCCGGCGTAGTCGGCGACGAGCAGGGCGGCGTCGTCGGAGCGGGCGCCGAGGGCGGGGGCCAGCAGGGCGTCGGCGAGGCGCTCGGGGTCGGCGTCGGCGTGCTCGCGCAGCGCCCGCTCCAGGACCGCGGTGCCGTCGGTGCCGCCGGCGCGCGGCCACTCCACGACGCCGTCGGTGTGCAGCAGCAGCCGGCTGCGTCCGGGGAGCCGGTGCCGGGACGCCGGGTAGGCCGCCGCCGGGGCCACGCCCAGCGGCGGGCCGGGCTCGACGTCCAGCGCGCGCGGCGGTCCGGGGGCGAACAGCACGGGGGCGGGGTGCCCGGCGCTGGCGAGGACCGCCTCGGCGGTGTCGGTGTCCAGGGAGAGCAGGCAGCAGGTGGCGAACAGCTCCGTGCCGGCGGCGCAGAGCAGGTCGTTGGTGCGCTGCAGGACGGCGGAGGGGTCGTGGCCCTCGCTGACGTAGGCGCGCACGGCGGTGCGCACCTGACCCATGAGGGCGGCGGCGGCGGTGCTGTGGCCCTGCACGTCCCCCATGACCAGGACGAGGGCGCGCTCGGTGCGCACGGCGTCGTAGAAGTCCCCGCCCACCTCGGCGCCGTCGGTGCCGGGCAGGTAGCGCGCGGTCAGCCGCACGGCCTCCTCGCGGGGCAGCGCCCCGGGCAGCAGGCCGGCCTGCAGCGCGCGCGCCGTCTCGGCGGCCCGGCGGGCGTGCTCGACGGCGTCGCGGTCGTGCGCCTCGCGGCGGGCGCGCCGCTCCCGGTCGAAGATGGAGACGACGAGGTCGGCGAGGTCGGCCAGGTCCGCGCGCCGGCGCTCGTCCAGGGCCACCGGGTCGGGCCCGAAGACGCACAGGGTGCCCAGGGCCAGGCCGTCGGGGGTGAGCAGGGGGGCGGCGGCGTAGGCGCGCACCCGCGCCATCCGGCCGTCGACCCAGGGGTTGGCGGCGAAGCGGACGTCGCGGCGGGCGTCGGGCGCGTGCACGAGACCACCGACGCCGATGGACACGGCGCACATGGAGTCCTCGCGCGCGCAGTCGGAGCGCTCGACGCCCTCGGCGGCCAGCTGCCGCTGCAGGTGCTCGTCGACGATGTTCACCACCGCGTGGGGCAGGCCGGTGACGCGGGTGGCGAGCCGGACGACGGCCTGCAGCTCGCGCGGGGGTTCTGCGGTGACGTCGACGTAGTCGTGCAGGGCGGCGAGGCGCGCGTCGTCGTCGAGGCCGGCGGCTTCCCCCGCGGTCCTGCCCGAGGGGCTGCGGTACACAACAGCAGGTTACTGGACAGTCACTCTACGTGGTGACTGGTTGAGGAGTCAGCGGCCCGCCGAGGGGTGGCGCCGGGAGGCGCCCCCGGGGGCCGCGTTCCACACCCGGCTCACCAGCCCCCGGGGCGCCACGTCCAGCAGCGTGGAGACCACCTGCCAGCGCCGCGTCGGCACGCTCACCGCCCGCCCCGCGAACAGGTCGTCCAGGGCGGCGTCGACCACGTCGTCCACGTCCAGCCACACCCGCCGCGTCAGCGCCGAGCGCCCGCCCGAGCGCATCCCCGAGCGCGCGTGGAACTCCGTGCGCACGTACCCCGGCGCCACGACGGTCGCGCGCACCCCCGTGCCGCGCAGCTCCCCGGCCAGCGTCTCGGTGAGCACGATGACGTACGCCTTGGCCGCCGAGTAGTGCCCGCCGCCGGGCACCATCCCGGCCACCGAGCCCACGTTGAGGACGTACCCGCGCCCGCGCGGCACCATCGCACCCGTCGCGGCGCGCGAGAGCACCAGCACCGCCCGGCACAGCACGTCGAACATCCGCTCGTGGTCGGCCGGGTCGCCGTCGAAGAAGCGCTGCTTGAGCCCGAAGCCGGCGTTGTTCACCAGCACGTCCACCGGCCGCGCCGGGTCGGCCACCCGCTCGGCGACCCGCGCCAGCGCGGCGCGGTCGGCCAGGTCGGCGGCCAGCACCTCCACCGACACCCCGTGCCGCTCGCGCAGCCGCGCCGCGCTCTCCTCCAGGCGCGCGGTGTCCCGGGCGACCAGGACCAGGTCGTGCCCGCGCGCGGCGAGGCGCTCGGCGAAACCGGCGCCCAGGCCGGCGGTGGCTCCCGTCACCAGGGCGGTCGGGCGGGCGGCGACGGGGGAGGTGGGGGAGGCGGGGGTGCTCACGGCGCGCGAGCCTACGCGGGCACGGCCACCGTGCCGCGCCAGCGCCGCTGCGCCAGCAGGGCGACCGCGGCCGCGGCGAGCACCGCCCCGGCGGCGGTGGCCAGCGACAGCTGGGCCGTGCGGTGCTCCAGCACCGCGCCGGCCACCGCGTTGCCGATCGCCGCGCCCGCCGTGATGGCCGTGGTCAGCCACGCCTGCGCCTCGCCCATGCGGTGCGCCGGCACGAGGTCGTCGACGAGGTGCTGGGCGGCGATGAGGTTGGGGGAGATGAACAGCCCCGTGACGAACAGCGCCCCCAGCAGCAGCGGCAGCGGCGCGCCGCTGCCGGCGCTGGCGGCCAGCAGCACCAGCAGGGCGCCGAACCCGGCGAGGGTCACCACCAGGCGCAGCCGGTCCGCGCTGGCCCAGGAGCGGCTGCCGTACAGCAGGCCGCCGACCGCGCTCCCACCCGCGATCGCGGCGAACAGCACGCCGAGGTCGTCGGCCGAGCCGAACCGCTGCTCGGCCATGCCCGCCATCGACACGTCGAGGAGCCCGAAGCCGATGCTCATGGCCGCCATCACGGTCAGCACCGCCGGGATCCCCACCGCCCGCAGCACCCCCAGGCCGGCGCCCGCGCCGACGGACGTCTCGGCGCGGGCAGCGGGGCCCGGGCGCCGCCGCGGCCCCTCGCACCGGCAGTAGGCCAGCGTGCCGCCGGCGAGCGCCACGGCCGTGGCCACCAGCGGCACCACCGCCGGCCCGACGGCCAGCAGCAGTGTCAGCAGCAGCGGTCCCGCCACGAAGAGCGTCTCGACGGCCACCGCGTCGAGCGCGTAGCCGCGCCGGCGCAGCCGCTCGTCGGTCACCACGACGCGCCAGGTGGTGCGCATCGCCGGGCTCAGCGGCGGGAACGTCAGGCCCGCGCCGAGCGCGAGGACCAGCAGCACGACCGCCGGCACCGCCGGCGCCGCGATCGCCGCGGTCAGGACCAGCAGCAGCGCGGCGCACGAGAACGCCGTCGGCAGCAGCACCCGCGGCTGCCCGTGCCGGTCCAGGCCGCGCCCCCAGAAGGGGGTGCCCACGGCCAGGCCCACGGCGAAGACGCCCGTCACCAGCCCGGCGAGGTCCCACGCGTCGCGCAGGTCGCGCACCAGGAGCACCAGGCCCAGCGGGATCGTCGCGATGGGGACGCGGGCGACCACGGACGCCGAGAAGGGAGCCGCCACCCGAGGATCGCGCAGCAGCGCGACGTACCCAGCCATGTCACCGTTCCAGTCCGCGTCGACGTGCCGCTCGGCGCCGGCGGCTGCGCCGGCTCCCGCAGCCTGCCACAGCCGGGCGGGCGGACCTTGACCGGTTCAGGTCCGTGTCGGGCCCGCGTCAGGCCGCGCTGATGCGCGCGCAGTCGCCGCCCGCCGAGCGCGCGAGCTCCAGCGCCGCGGCCGCCTGCCGCACGGCCTCGGCCGCGGTGGCGGCGCGGGTGGGCGCCAGGCTGGCGCCGACGCTGACGCTGACCCGCGAGCCCTCCCCGGCGGGCTCCCACATCTCCAGCGCGTGCAGCACGGCGTCGACCGCCCGCTCCACGGTGCCCTCGGCGCCGGCGGGGCGCAGCCCGGTCAGCAGCACGGCGTGCACGCCCGGGTCCAGCGGCAGCCACCGGTCGGCGGCCCGCAGCGCCGTGCGCATGCGCCGCTCGGCGGCGGCCGGGCACCAGGTGCCGGGGTCGGCGACCTCGACCAGGAGCAGGGCCGTGACCGTGCCCAGCCGGTGGTCGGCGTCCAACGCGTGCTCGAGCGCGTGCTCCAGCGCGGACCGCACCGGCCGCCGCGGTGCCGCGGGCGCGGCGACGGCCGTCGCGAGGGACGGCGCGGGGCGGACGGGGGCGGCGGTCGCGCTGGGGGTCGGGGTCACCGGGCCTGCATCGGCCGCCCGCGCCCGGTCCTTGAGGCGCCGGCACCGGCCTGCGCCGATCGTTCGACATCGTCGAACGCGGGTCGTTGACGCCCTCGCGCCCCCCTCCTAACGTCCCCGACCGCGGCCCCGAGCCGCCCGTCGACTCAACGAGGAGTTCCCCACCCATGGCCCAGACCAGACCGGCGTCCACGACGCCACCCGTGGTGCGCCGCGAGCCGACGCTCGTCGGCGAGATGCTCGCCGAGTTCGCCGGCACCGCGATCCTCATCCTCTTCGGCGTCGGCGTCGTCGCCCAGGTCGTCGCCGGCCAGAACGGCGACAACGACTCGATCCACTGGGCCTGGGGCCTGGGGGTCACCTTCGGCGTCTACGTCGCCGGGCGCACGACCGGCGCCCACCTGAACCCCGCCGTCACCCTCGCGCTCGCCGTGTTCAAGGGCTTCGCCTGGCGCAAGGTCGTCCCCTACAGCGTCGCGCAGGTCCTCGGCGCGCTCGTCGCCGCGCTCATCGTCCGCTGGGTGTACGCCGACGCCATCGCGACCGTGGACCCGGAGACGACCTTCGACAGCCAGGGCATCTTCTCCACCCTGCCCGGCACGGGCGTCAGCATCGGCACCGCGTTCCTGGACCAGGTCGTCGGCACCGCGATCCTCGTCTTCCTCATCTTCGCGGTCACCGAGCTGCGCGCCACGCCGCCGGCGGCGAACCTCGCGCCGTTCATCATCGGCCTGATCGTCGTCGCCATCGGCTTCGCCTGGGGCAGCAACGCCGGCTACGCCATCAACCCGGCCCGCGACTTCGGCCCGCGCCTGGCGTCGTTCCTCACCGGGTACTCCACGGCGATGCGCGAGCCCGGCGGCCAGTTCTACTTCTGGGTGCCGATCATCGCCCCGCTCATCGGCGCGCTCATCGGTGGTGCGCTGTACCGGCTGCTCATCGAGCGGCACCTGCCGGAGCCCGAGCCGCAGCCGCAGCCGGCGGGGCGCCTGCCCTCCGAGGACGACTGAGCACCGCACCCGCACCCGCACCCCGCGAGACCCTGCAGAGAGGCAGCACGAACATGGCGAACGACAGCGGAGCCCGGTACGTCGGCGCGGTCGACCAGGGCACGACCTCGACCCGCTTCATGGTCTTCGACCACAGCGGCAACGAGGTGGCCAAGTACCAGCTCGAGCACACCCAGATCATGCCGAAGCCCGGCTGGGTGGAGCACGACCCCATCGAGATCTGGGAGCGCACCAGCTCGGTGATCCAGAGCGGGCTGCGCCAGGCGAACCTCGGCGCGGACGACCTCGCCGCCCTGGGCATCACGAACCAGCGCGAGACGGCGCTGGTGTGGAACCGCCGCACCGGCCGGCCGTACTACAACGCCATCGTGTGGCAGGACACCCGCACCGACCGCCTCGCCTCCGCCCTGGACCGCGACGAGCGCGGGCAGACGATCCGGCGCAAGACCGGCCTGCCCCCGGCGACGTACTTCTCCGGCGGCAAGGTGCAGTGGATCCTGGAGAACGTCGAGGGCGTGCGCGAGGCCGCCGAGCGCGGCGACGCGATCTTCGGAAACACCGACTCCTGGCTGATCTGGCACCTGACCGGCGGGGTGAACGGCGGTGTCCACGTCACCGACGTCACCAACGCCAGCCGCACCATGCTCATGGACCTGGAGACCCTCGACTGGGACGACGAGCTGCTGCAGATCTTCGGCATCCCCCGCTCGATGCTGCCGGAGATCAAGCCCTCCTCGTACACGCAGGGGTACGGAACCACCCGGCCCGACGGCCCGCTGGGCGGTGAGGTCCCGCTGACCGGCATCCTCGGCGACCAGCAGTCCGCCATGGTCGGCCAGGTGTGCTTCGAGCCGGGCATGGCGAAGAACACCTACGGCACCGGCAACTTCATGCTGCTGAACACCGGCACCGAACTGGTGCGCTCCAAGGCGGGGCTGCTGACGACGGTCTGCTACCAGTTCAACGGCGAGAAGCCGGTGTACGCGCTGGAGGGTTCCATCGCCGTCACCGGTTCCGCGGTGCAGTGGCTGCGCGACCAGCTCGGCATCATCTCCGGCGCCTCCGAGTCCGAGAGCCTGGCCCGCCAGGTGCCCGACTCCGGCGGCTGCTACTTCGTGCCCGCCTTCTCCGGCCTGTTCGCGCCCTACTGGCGCTCGGACGCGCGCGGCGCGATCGTCGGCCTGTCGCGGTACAACACCAACGCGCACATCGCCCGCGCCACCCTGGAGTCCATCTGCTACCAGAGCCGCGACGTCACCGAGGCGATGGCCGAGGACTCCGGCGTGGCCGTGGAGGTCCTCAAGGTCGACGGCGGCATCACCGCGAACACGCTGTGCATGCAGCTGCAGGCGGACGTCCTCGGCGTTCCGGTCTCCAAGCCCGTCGTGGCCGAGACCACCGCGCTGGGCGCCGCCTACGCCGCCGGCCTGGCCGTCGGGTTCTGGAAGGACACCGATGAGCTGAAGGCGAACTGGAACGAGGGCGCCCGCTGGGAGCCCACGTGGACCGACGAGCAGCGCAGCGACGGCTACGCGGGCTGGAAGAAGGCCGTGCAGCGCACGCTGGACTGGGTGGACGTCGACTGACGCCCGCGAGGACGTGACCGCGTGCGGGCGGGGGGCACCCCGCCCGCGCGCCCCGCGGCGGCAGGCCGCACGATGGACGAGACGCTCGATCTGGAGGACACGACGTGGAGACCAAACCGCTGTCGCCGCAGGCGCGGCAGGACGCGCTGCGCGAGATGGCCGAGGGCGAGCTCGACGTGCTCGTCGTCGGCGGGGGCGTCGTCGGCACCGGCGCCGCCCTGGACGCGGTGACCCGCGGCCTGCGCACCGGGCTGGTGGAGGCGCGCGACTGGGCCAGCGGCACCTCGAGCCGCTCCAGCAAGCTCATCCACGGCGGCCTGCGCTACCTGGAGATGCTGGACTTCGCCCTCGTGCACGAGGCGCTGCGCGAGCGCGGGCTGCTGCGCAACAAGCTGGCCCCGCACCTGGTGAAGCCGGTGCCGTTCCTGTACCCGCTGACCAAGCGGTTCGCCGAACGCCCCTACGTGGGTTCCGGCGTGGCGTTGTACGACGGCATGGCGCTGTCCAGCGGCAACAACCAGGGTTTCCCGCTGCACCGCCACCTGACCCGCAAGGGGGTGCAGAAGGAGGCGCCCGGCATCCGCCGCGACGCCATGGTCGGCGCCATCCAGTACTACGACGGGCAGGTCGACGACGCCCGCCACACCATGACGATCGCCCGCACCGCCGCCACCTACGGCGCCCTCGCCGCCAACCGCACCCGCGTGAAGGAGTTCCTGCGCGAGGGCGAGCGGGTCGTCGGCGCGGTGCTCGTGGACCTGGAGTCCGGCGAGGAGATCCGGGTGCGCGCCAAGCAGGTCATCAACGCCACCGGCGTGTGGACCGACGAGACGCAGGAGCTCGTGGGGGCGCGCGGGCAGTTCAAGGTGCGCGCCTCCAAGGGCATCCACCTGGTGGTCCCGCGCGACCGCATCCAGTCGAAGACCGGGATGATCCTGCGCACCGAGAAGAGCGTGCTGTTCATCATCCCGTGGGGCCGGCACTGGATCATCGGCACCACCGACACCGACTGGGACCTCGACAAGGCGCACCCGGCGGCCACCAGCGCCGACATCGACTACGTCCTCCAGCACGCCAACGGGGTCCTGAAGTCCCCGCTGACGAGGGCGGACGTGGAGGGCGTCTACGCCGGGCTGCGCCCGCTGCTGAGCGGGGAGTCGGAGTCCACCAGCAAGCTCTCCCGCGAGCACGTCGTCGGCCACCCCGTGCCCGGCCTCGTCGTCGTCGCCGGCGGCAAGTACACGACGTACCGGGTCATGGCGAAGGACGCCGTGGACGTGGCGGTGGACGGCCTGGACGGCAAGGTGCCGCCCTCGACCACCGAGAACGTGCCGCTCGTGGGCGCCGAGGGGTACCACGCGCTGTGGAACCAGCGGCACCAGCTCGCCGCGCGCGCCGGCATCCACGTCGACCACGTGGAGCACCTGCTGAACCGCTACGGCTCGGCGATCGACGAGGTGCTCGCCCTGGTCGAGCGGGACCGGACCCTGGGCGAGGTGCTGCCGCACGCCGACGACTACCTGAAGGCGGAGGTCGTCTACGCCGCCACGCACGAGGGCGCCCGCCACCTGGACGACGTCCTGGCCCGCCGGACCCGCATCTCCATCGAGACGTACGACCGCGGCACCGAGAGCGCCGAGCTCGTCGCGCAGCTCGTGGGCGACGCGCTCGGCTGGGACGAGGAGCGCCGCGCCACCGAGGTGCGGACCTACCTGGAGCGGGTGGCCGCCGAGCGCGCCTCCCAGGAGGAGCCCGACGACGCCGCCGCGGACGCGGTGCGCCTGCGCGCCCCGGAGATCGTCCCCGTCTGACGCGTCCCCGCTGCGCGGGTCCCGCCGCACCGCGAGCGCGGTGCGGCGGGACCGCTCACAGCGGGTCGGTGAGACGCCGCAGGAACCGCTGCGTGCGCTCCTCGCGGGGGTCGGCGAGGACGGCTTCGGCCGGGCCCCGCTCCACGACGACGCCGCCGTCGAGGAACAGCACCTCGTCGGCGACCTGGCGGGCGAAGCGCATCTCGTGCGTCACCACGACCATCGTCCACCCCTCCGCGGCGAGGTCTCGCATCACGGCGAGGACCTCGCCGACGAGCTCGGGGTCCAGCGCGGACGTGGGCTCGTCGAACAGCATCAGCTCCGGGCGGATCGCCAGCGCCCGGGCGATGCCCACGCGCTGCTGCTGGCCGCCGGAGAGCTGGAAGGGGAACTGCTCGGCCTTGTCGGCCAGGCCGACGCGCTCCAGCAGCGCCACCGCTTCGGCACGCACCTCCTCGCGCGGTCGTCGCTGCACGACGACCGGGCCCTCCACGACGTTCGCCAGGACGCTCAGGTGCGGGAACAGGTTGTGGCTCTGGAAGACCATGCCGCTCTGGGCGCGCAGCCGCCGCACCGCCCGCTTCGCCGCACCGCCGCGCTCCGGCTGCGGGAACGCCACCTCGACCTCGCCGATGCGCACGCTGCCCGCGTCCGGCAGTTCCAGCGCGTTGAGCGAGCGCAGCACCGTCGTCTTGCCCGACCCGGACGGGCCGATGAGCACGGTGACGGTACCCGCCGGTGCGGTCACGTCGATGCCGCGCAGGACCTCGTGGTCCCCGAACGCCTTGCGCAGCCCGCGCGCCTCCAGCAGCGGCGCCCCGCCCCCGGCGGCCCCCGCGCCCGTCGCTCCCCGCACCGCGCTCACCTCACCACGTACCTGTTCAGGCGCGTCTCCACGCGCGACTGGGCGAACGACAGCACCAGGCACACCACCCAGTAGTAGACGGCCGCCACCCCGTACAGCACGAAGAACTCGAACGTGGGCGCCGCGATCTCCTGCGCCCGGCGGAGCAGTTCGGTCACCTGGATCGTGGAGGCGAGGGAGGTGTCCTTCACCAGCGAGATGAGGGTGTTGGACAGCGGGGGCACGGCGACCCGCGACGCCTGCGGCAGCACGATGCGGCGCATCGTGGTGGGGTAGTCCATGCCGATCGTCAGCGCCGCCTCGGTCTGGCCGCGGGGAACCGCGAGGATCGCGGAACGGATGACCTCGGAGGCGTAGCCGCCGACGTTGAGGGTGAAGGCGATCACCGCGGCGGGGAAGGCGGGGATCGTCACCTCCAGCGAGGGCAGCCCGTAGTAGATGATGAACAGCTGCAGCAGCAGCGGGGTGCCGCGGATGACGGACACGTAGGCGCGCGCGAGCCCCGAGAGCACCCGCACGCCGGACAGCCGCATCAGCGCCACGACCAGCGCCAGGACGAGACCGAGCGTGAAGCTGATGACCGTCAGGGGGATGGTGCCGAGCACGAGCCCGCTCAGCAGCGGCCCCAGCGAGTCCAGCACCAGCTGCCACGTACCCGCGTCCACGTGCTCCCCTCCGCCGTCCCGCCGCCCGGATCAGCCGGCGGCCGGGCCGGAGACGTCCTCACCGAACCACTTCTGCGAGATCTCCGCCAGCGTGCCGTCGGCGCGCAGGCTCTCCAGCGCGTCGCTGACCTGCTGGGCGAGCTCGGTGTCCTCCTTCGGGAAGACGAACGCCTGCTGGGTGGTGTCCGGCGTCTCGGCGGCGATCTCGATGCCGGTGTCCCCGGTGGTCTTGAGGTACTCCAGGACGGCGAGGTTGTCGTTGATCGTCACGTCGACGCGCCCCTGCTTGAGGAGGGTGGCGGCCTGGGCGAAGCCCTCGACGGCCTCCACCTGCGCACCGGCGTCGGTGGCGGTCTGCGCCCAGTTGCTCGTCGCGGACTGCGCCGACGTCTTGCCCGCCACGTCGGCCAGCGAGGTGATGGACGTGTCGCCGGCGCGGGTGACGACGACGCCGGTGGAGACCGTGTAGGGGGTGGAGAAGGCGTACTCGGCCTCGCGCTCGGGCGTGATGGAGACCTGGTTGGCGACGCCGTCGTAGCGGCCGGCCTCCATGCCCGCCATCAGGGCGTCCCAGGTGTTCTCGGAGAACTCCACCTCGCGGCCGAGCTCCTCACCGACCGCCTCCGCCACGTCGATGTCGTAGCCGACGAGCTCGTCGGTCTGCTCGTCGTGGTAGCTGAACGGCGCGTACGTGCCCTCCGTGCCGAACGTCAGGGGTTCCTCCGCACCGCCCGAGCCGGCGCCGGTGTCGCCCTCGCCGCCGCAGGCGGCGAGGAGCCCGGTGAGGGCGAGAGCGCTGAGCGTGCCGAGGGTCCTGCGGCGCATCGGGGTGTCCTCCTGGTGCTGTGCGCCCGCTGCGGGCGCCGCGCACCCACGGCGGGCACGCGTCCCGGTGCAGCAGCGGGCGGGGGGTCATCCATTCCCGCGGCGCCCACCGGTCGCGGGCGTGGCCGAGGCGCGCAGGGCCGCGTAGAACGGGCGCAGCGCGTCGGCGAACCCGCCGGCGCCGGGGCCCAGGACCGCCTCGTCGAGGTCGTCGGCGGCGGTGCGCTCCGCCGCGCGCCGCACCGGGCTCAGCTCCGGCGGTTCCGCGGCCAGCCGGTGGAACGCGACCGGGTCGGCCGGCAGGACGTCGGCGGCGGGGGAGGGGCCGGAGGCGGCGCTCTCCACGCGGCGCAGCAGCCCCGCCGGCTCCGCGCCGCGCAGCACCAGGACGGCGGCGGGTTCGGCGTCGGCGTGCTCGGCGAGCGCGTGCAGCAGGGCCGCGACGTGCCCGCAGGCGCGCTCGCGGTCGTCCGGGCAGCTGCAGTCGCGGGTGAGCTCACCCGGTGCGGGCAGCAGGTCCAGGCCGACCTCGCCGAGCAGGTCGCCCAGCGCCGGCGGCACGTCGCCCCCGGCCAGCGGGGCGATGAGCAGCGGGTTCTCCACCAGGACCGCGGTGAGCGCGTCCAGCTCGGCGGGGCCGAAGCGGCGCACGCCCACCTCCACCAGCCACGGGCGCGCTCGCTCGCCCTGCACGCGGGCGGTGGCCGCCCCGGCGCGCACCCGCAGCTCACCCACCGCACCCGTCCCGGCGAGCTCGGCGCCGCGCCGCCACGTGGTGGGGTCGTTCTCGCCCTCCAGCGCGGCGGGCAGCGAGGTGAGCAGCCGGCGGGACCAGCGGGCCGCGGCCGGGCGCGGGCGCCGGGCGCCGTCCCGGGCGCCGCGGGGTGCGGGGCGCAGGGAGCGGGCCACGGCGTCAGTCCCCCACCGCGTCGGCGCCCAGGCGCAGCAGGTCGTGCAGCGCCTCGTCGTCCAGCTCGGTGATCCAGCGCTCACCACCACCGCCGACGACCGAGCCGGCCAGCTCGCGCTTGCGGGCGATGACCTCGTCCACCTTCTCCTCCAGGGTCCCGGCGCTGACGAGCGTGCGCACCTGCACCGCGCGCCGCTGCCCGATGCGGTGCGCCCGGTCGGTGGCCTGGTCCTCCACCGCCGGGTTCCACCAGCGGTCCAGGTGCACGACGTGGTTGGCGGCGGTGAGGTTCAGGCCCGTGCCGGCCGCGCGCAGCGACAGCAGCAGCACCGCCGGGCCGTCCTCGCGGGCGAACTCCGCCACGACCGCGTCCCGGCGGGAGCGGGTCAGCCCGCCGTGCAGGAACGGCACGCGCCGGCCGGTGCGCTCGGACAGGTGCGGGGCCAGCAGGTGCCCGAACTCCGCGAACCGGGTGAAGCACAGCACCTTCTCGCCCTCGGCGAGGGCGGTGGCGACGACGTCGTCGAGGACGGCGAGCTTGCCGGAGCGGTGCCGGCCGCGGTGCAGGACGCCGGAGCCGTCACCGAGGTAGTGCGCGGGGTGGTTGCACACCTGCGCCAGGCGGGTCAGGGTGCCCAGCACCAGCCCGCGTCGGCCGAGGTCGTCGGCGTCGGCGAGGCGGGCCAGCATCCGGTCCAGCACCGCCCGGTACAGCGCGGCCTGCTCCGGGGTGAGGTTCGCGCGCACCGTCATCTCCAGCCGCTCCGGCAGGTCCGGCGCCACCGCGGGGTCGGTCTTGGTGCGCCGCAGCACGAACGGGCGGGTCACCAGCGCCAGGCGCCGCGCGGGTGCGGTGTGGCCGAGCTTCTCCACGGGCACCGCGAACGTGTCGCGGAAGCTCGCGGCGCTGCCCAGCAGGCCCGGGTTCACCGCGTCCAGCACGGCGCGCAGGTCCTCCAGCCGGTTCTCGACCGGGGTGCCGGTCAGCGCCACCCGGTGCTCGGCGGGCACGGCCCGCACGGCGCGCGCGGCGCGGGTGGCGACGTTCTTCACGTGCTGGGCCTCGTCGAGGGCCAGGCGCCGCCACCGCACGGCGGCGAGGTCGGCGGCGTCGCGCACGAGCAGCCCGTAGGTGGTGACGACGAGGTCGTGGGCGGCGGCGGTGCGGGCCAGGCGCTCCCCGGCCGGGCGGCCGGGGCCGTGGTGGACGTGCACGCGCAGGCCGGGGGTGAACCGGGCGGCCTCGGCGGCCCAGTTGCCCACCAGGCTCGTCGGGCACACCAGCAGGGTCGGGCCCGGCGGCGGCCCGTCCCCGGCGGTGCGCTCGTGCAGCTCCAGGGCGAGCAGCTGCAGGGTCTTGCCCAGGCCCATGTCGTCGGCGAGCACCGCGCCCAGCCCCAGCCGGGCCATCGCCGCCAGCCAGGTCACGCCGCGCCGCTGGTAGGGGCGCAGCACCGCGGCGAGCCCCGGCGGGTCGGGCAGCTCCTGCAGGTGGGCCTCGGCCCCGCCGGCGAGGACCTCGCCGAGCGCGCCTCGCGCGTGCACGCCGGTGACGGCGGCGGGCAGGTCGCGCGCCGAGCCGAGGCCGGTGAGCAGGTCCAGGACGGTGGCGCGGCCGCTACCGCGCCGGCGCAGGAACTCCGCGCTGCGCCGCAGCGCCTCGCGGTCCACCTGCACCCACTCGCCGCGGAAGCGCACCAGCGGCTCGCGGGAGGCGGCCAGCGCGCGAAGCTCCGCCTCGGTGACGGGTTCGTCGCCGAGCGCGGCGCGCCACTCGAAGGCGACGAGGTCGGCCCGCCGCAGCCGCGGGTCCGTCACCACCCCCGGTTGGGCGGCGCCGGCGTGCAGGGCGAGACCCACCGTCCGGCGGGTCCAGTGCCGCGGCAGCTGCAGGGCGACGCCGGCGGCGGTCAGGCGGGGCCCGCCCACCTCGACGAGGTCCAGCAGGTCCTCGGCGCCGACCTCGACGTCGGCGTCGGCGGCACCGGCCAGCAACCGCTTCAGCGGGGGGTGCGCGGCGGCGGCCTGGGCGGTGCGGGCCATGAGCACCAGCAGCGGGTCCTCGCCGGGACCGCCGCCGGACTCGGCCCGCACCTGCTCCAGCGTCAGGGTGAGGCTGGGTTCGTCCACGGGGCGCAGCCGGGCGTGCAGCCGCCACGGCGCCTCCTCGCCCGGCGCGGGTTCCAGCACCCGCAGCACGAGGTCGTAGCCGGTCTCGTCGGCGCTGCGGTGCCAGTCGCGCACCCGGTGCGCCAGGGCGCGCGGCTGCGCGCCGGCGGGCACGGTCTCGCCGGTGGTCAGCGCCCGCAGCCAGGCCGCCGGGGCGGGCCCCAGGTCGTGCGGGCCGGGGCGCACGTGCGCGGTGCGGCGGCTGACGAGCAGGTCGGTGACGGCTGCGCACACCTCGTCGACGAGCGCGCCGGCCGCCGGGACCGGGGTGCGCGGCGGGCGGGCCTCGGCGCGCAGGACGGCGGGCGCCAGCTCGGCCAGGGCGGTGCGCCAGCGCTGGAAGCGCTTGTCGGGCAGCGGCACCCAGCGGGCCAGGTGCTCGCCGCCCACCTCGCCCAGCGCGGGCACGACCGAGCCGGCGTCCACCGCCGCGCGAGCCCCGCGCGCGACGTGCGCGAGCCAGCGCAGCCCGTCGCCGGCCACGGCGCCCGCCGGGCCGGGCCCCGCCGCGTCCAGCACCTCGGTGAGCACGTCCACGGCGGCGTCGCCGCGCAGCTCCACCACGGGCACCGCCACCTCGCGCAGCCGCAGGTCCGCGCGGGGGCGGGCGCCCGCGGCCGCGGGCCGGCCGGCGGGGGTGCAGGGCAGCTCCAGCACCAGCGGGCGGGTCACCGGCCGGGCCAGGGCCGCGGCCAGGTGCACCGCCCGGGGTGCGGCGGCCGCCAGCGCCGCCAGGTCGGCGGGACGGGCCGCGCCGGCGGGCCGGCGGGGCGCCTCCACCCACAGGGCCAGGGTGCCGGCGCGCGTCCACGCGCCGTGGGCGCGCGGTGCGGCGGGAGCTGGGGGGCGAGCGGGCACGCGGGGAGGGTAGGCGCCGGTGCCGACACGGGCCCCGCGGCGGCCCCGCAGCGACCCGGCAATCGCTTTCCAACCGGCGCCGCCGCTGCGAGGATGCACCGGTGACCGCCCCACCGCCGGGCCGGCTCCTCGACGGGGCCCGTCCGCTGCGCTCGGCCCTGCACCTGCTGGGCGCCCACCGCCGGCGCGTCGCCACGGCCGTCGCCTTCATGGCCGTGAAGGAGACGCCGCTGTGGCTCATGCCGGTCATCACCGGCCGCGTCATCGACGTCCTCGTCACCGGCGGCCCCGTGCACCGGCTGTGGCTGTGGACGGCCGTCGCCGTGGCCGCCCTGGTGCAGAACTACCCGTGCATGGTGCAGTTCACCAAGCGCTACATGGGGGCGGTGCGCACCACCGGCGCCGGCCTGCGCAACGCGCTGGCCGAGCGGCTGCAGAACCTGTCCATCGGCTTCCACACCCGCACCAGCGCCGCCGTCGTGCAGACGAAGGTCGTGCGGGACGTGGAGAACGTCGAGCTGATGTTCCAGCAGATCGCCCACCCGCTGCTGTCGGCGACGATGGTGGTGCTCGGCGCCGTGGTGATGACCGCGCTCTCCGTCCCGCAGTTCCTGCCGTTCTACGCGCTGACCATCCCGCTGGCGGTGCTGCTGCGGTACGTGCTGGCGAAGCGCTCCCGGCAGCGCAACGAGGAGCTGCGCCGGGAGGTCGAGCGGTTCTCCGCCCGGGTGGGGGAGATGGCCACGCTCATGCCGATCACCCGCGCGCACGGCCTGGAGCGCACCGCCGCGGACCGGGTCGCCGCGGGGGCCCGCGAGGTGCAGGAGGCGGGTCTGCGCCTGGACGTGCTCAACGGGCGCTTCAGCGCGCTGTCGTGGGTGAGCCTGCAGCTGCTGGGGGTGCTGTGCCTGGTGCTCGCCGCGTTCGCCTCCCTGACCGGGGTGCTGGAGATCACCCCCGGTCAGGTGGTGCAGCTGTCGTCGTACTTCACCCTGCTGACCGGTGCGGTGACGAACCTGCTGATGCTGCTGCCGGCCGGCGCGCGCGGCCTGGAGTCGATCCGCTCCATCGCCGAGGTCCTGGCCGAACCGGACCTGGAGGAGAACGAGGGCAAGCGCACCGTGGCGGCCGTGCGCGGCGAGCTGGCGCTGCGGGACGTGCGCTACCGCTACCCGGGCGCTGCCGAGGACGCCCTGGCCGGCGTCACCCTCGACGTCCTGCCGGGGGAGACGGTGGCGTTCGTGGGTTCCTCCGGCTCGGGCAAGTCCACGCTGCTGAACCTGGTGCTGGGGTTCGTCCGGCCCACGGCCGGCCGGTTCCTCGTCGACGGCGTGGACGCCGCCACCCTGGACCTGCGCAGCGTGCGCCGGCACGTCTCGGTCGTGCCCCAGGAGTCCGTGCTGTTCGAGGGTTCCGTCCGCGAGAACGTCACGTACGGGTTGCGGGACGTCCCCGACGAGAAGGTGCGACGCGCCCTCGCCGACGCCAACGCCGCGGGTTTCGTGGACGCCCTGCCCGGCGGGTGGGACACCGTCGTCGGCGAGCGCGGCGCCCGGTTGTCCGGTGGGCAGCGCCAGCGGCTCGCCATCGCGCGCGCCCTCGTGCGGGACCCGCAGGTGCTGCTGCTGGACGAGGCCACCTCGGCGCTGGACGCGGAGTCGGAGGTGGCGGTGCAGCAGGCGCTGGCGCGCCTGATGCGCGGGCGGACCACGCTCGTCGTCGCGCACCGGCTGTCCACCGTGCGCGCCGCCGACCGCATCGTCGTCCTGGACCGGGGCCGCGTCGTCGAGGCCGGTGCCCACGAGGAACTGCTCACCGCCGGCGGCCGCTACGCGCGGCTGCAGGAGGCGCAGAGGACGTGACCGCTCGGACCGGGAGGAAACCCGTGCTGGACTCGGACCAGGAACCCACCGCGGTGCCGCTCGCCCCCGCGCACCTGACCGTCGACGACCTGCACCGCCCGCTGAGCGCGGGCCGCTCGCCGCGCTTCGGCTGGCTGCCGCAGCACCCCGGCGGCGACCAGGTGCAGAGCGCGTACCAGCTGCTGGTGCGCGCCGCCGCGGACGGGCGCGTCGTCGCCGACACCGGGCGGGTGGAGTCGCCGGAGTTCCAGCGGGTGCGCTGCCCCGGGGCGGGCCTGCCGCCGGGGGAGGAGTTCACCTGGACGGTGCGCACGTGGGACCGTGGCGGCGCCGTCTCGCCGTACGCGCCCGAGGAGCGTTTCGACACCGCGCTGACCGACCGCGACTGGTCCGGGGCGCAGTGGGTCCGGCGCGTGCCGGCGCCACCGGCGACGGGGTCGGGCACCACGTCCCTGGACGCCTACGACGACTACACGCTGGCCCGTGTCGAGGTGGACGTGCCCGCCTCGCCCGTGGTGCGGGCTCGCGTGCACGTCGCGGCGAGCAAGCAGTACGAGCTGCACCTGGACGGCGCGGTCATCGCCCTCGGTCACGCGTTCGGCTACCCCTCGGAGGGGTACTTCCAGAGCACCGACGTCACCGCGCACGTGCGCGCGGGAACCCGCCTGGCGATCGGGATGATCCACCACTACTGGGTGGGCACCTGCCAGGGGAACCCTCCCGGCCCGGACGCCCACCCGTCCGGTTTCCTGCTCAAGCTCGTCGCCGACCACGCCGACGGCTCCCGCACCACCGTCGTCAGCGACGGGACCTGGCGCGTGGCGCGCGCGCCGCAGTGGTGCGCCCCCGAGGTCGACGACGTGCCCGGAAGCCCGCGCCGCTACACCGAGCGCTACCGCAACGACGACGCCGGCGACTACTGGGAGGAGCGCGACGCCCGCGCCGAACCGGAGGGCTGGGACCGGCCCGGCTACGACGGCCGGGGCGCGCGGTGGGAGGAACCCGTCGTCGTGGGGGAGCACCCGCTGCCGCCGCCCGCCGACGGTTCGCCGGAGTTCACCCGGCTGACCGCCCAGGAGACGCGGCTGGAACGCACCGAGCGCGAGGCGGTGTCGCTGACCCGGCTGCCGGACGGCTCGCTCGTCGCGGACCTCGGGCAGGTCGTCTCGGCCGTTCCCGTGCTGCGGTTCCGCCGCGGCGTCGCCGGCCGGCGGGTCCGGGTCCTCACCGGGTACGCGCTGGCCGCCGACGGGCGCGTGGCCACCGACCGCACCTCCACGCAGGGCAGCCGCACCTGGTTCGACGTCGTGCAGCGCGACGGCGAGCAGGAGGTGCGCCCGTTCACGTACTGGGGCTTCCGCTACGTGCAGCTGCCCGCGGACGCCCTGGTGGGCGAGGAGCCGACGTGCGCGGACGTGCGCGCGGTGGTCCAGCACACCGAGGCCCCGCACCCGGCGACCTTCTCCAGCTCCGAACCGGTGCTGGACGAGGTGTTCGAGCTGATGCGGCACTCGGCGCTGGTGTGCGCCCAGGAGCAGTTCCTGGACACCCCCACCCGGGAGAAGGGGCAGTTCACCGCCGACGCGATCAACATCTCCGCCGCCACGACGGCGGCGTGCGGGGAGCGCGCCCTGACCCGGCAGGCGATCCGCGAGATCGTCGCCTCGCAGGCGCGGTACTGGAACGAGGGGGAGTTCCGCGGGCGCGTCAACGCCGTCTACCCCAACGGCGACGGCCCCCGCGACATCCCCGACTTCACCGAGATGGTCCCGGGGTGGGTGTGGGACCACCACGTCGAGACCGGGGACCTGGACCTGCCCGGGCAGGTGTACCCGGCGCTGGTGGAGATCGGCGAGTACGTGCAGCGCGCCACCGACCCCGCCACGGGCCTGGTGACCGCGCTGCCCGGCGGCGGCTCGCGCGGGCGGGAGAACGCCGTGTACCGGCAGGGCATCGTCGACTGGCCCGCCGCGATGCGCTACGGCTACGACTGGGACGGCACCCTCGACGGGGTGCGCACCCCCGTCAACGCCTGGGCGGTGCAGGCGCACGCGTCGCTGGCGCGCCTGGCGCGCGCGCTGGGCCGGCCGGCGGACGAGGTCGCCCGGCACGAGGAGCGCGCCGCCGCGCTGGTGCGCGCGGTCAACGCCCGGTTGCGCCGCCCGGACGGCGTCTACGTCGACGGCCTGGCCCCCGACGGCACCCCCTCCGCGCACGCCGGGCAGATCTCCAGCTCCCTGCCGCTGGCGTTCGGGTTCGTGCCGGAGGCGGACGTCGCCGCGGTCGCCGACCACGTGCAGTCCCTGGGGATGAACCAGGGACCGATGACGGCGCACCGGCTGCTGCAGGCGCTGGCCGCAGCCGGGCGCACCGACGCGGTGCTGCGCCTGCTCACCGACCCGGACGCGGACGGCTGGGCGAACGTCCTGGCCCGCGGCGGCACCTGCTGCTGGGAGCAGTGGAACCCCGTGGACGACCAGAGCCTCTCCCACGGCTGGGGCGCGCAGGCCCTCGTGGACGTCCTGGAGGTGCTGCTGGGGGTGCGCGTCGCCGCCCCCGGCGCCGCTCTCGTGGAGGTGCGGCCGCCGGTGTGCTCGCTGCGGCGGGCGGCGGGCACCCGCTGGACGCAGCGCGGGCCGGTCTCGGTGCGCTGGTCGCGCGAGGAGGGCTCCGGCACGCGGCTGGAGGTGGACGTGCCCGTGGGCGTCACCGCGCGCGTCGTCCTGCCGGCCGACTCGCCGGGTGCGCACGGCGAGGGCCGCCCGCGCCTGCTCGAGGAGGGCGCCGGTCACCTCACGCACCTCGTCGGCAGCGGCCGCACGGTGTTCGGCCGGGGCGCGTGAGGCCCCACCGCCCCGTCGGCGGACCCGGCGCGCCTCACGCCTCCTGGCGGGGGGAACCGGGGCGCCGGTCGCGGCGCGGCGCGGCGGGGCCCACCGCCCCGCCGACGTCCTCGGCGGCGCGCAGCGCCAGCGCACCGCCCGAGGCGGTGAGCACCGCGGCGACCACCGTCCCGGGGGCGCCCAGCGACTCGGCGCCCGCGGCGAACGGCACCACCGCCGCCACCGCCGCGGCCGCGAGCAGCAGGACGCGGCGCGAGCGGCGGGGCGCGGTCAGCGCGGCGGGGGCCAGCGCGGGCAGCACCAGCAGCAGGACGCACAGCAGCGCCACGGCGACCAGGACGGTGCCGGGGGCTCGCACCGCCCCGACGGCGGCCGTGGCGGTGTAGGACGCCGCCCACGCGGTGGGCAGCCCCCTCCACGTCCTCGACCTCGCGACGCCGGTCCCGTCCACGACGACCCCTCCCACCTGCGAGGGGAACCCCGCGCCCGCCCCCGCGTCAAGCCCCCCGGGCGCGGCGGTGTCAGCCGCGCACCACCCGGTACCGGCACACCAGCACCCCGGTGGGTGCCGTGGTCGCGGACACCAGCTCCAGCGGCCGCGCCCGCCCGTCGGCGGGGAACACGCCCTTGCCGCCGCCGAGCAGCACCGGTTCCAGCGCGAGCTGGTACTCGTCGACGAGGTCGTGCTGCGCCAGCTGCGTCGCCAGCGAGGCGCTGCCCATCACCTGCAGCACGCCGCCGGCACCGGCTCCGCCCTCCTCGCGCAGCCGGCGCACCGCGCCGATCGCGTCGCCCGCCGGCAGCAGGTGCGAGCCCCGCCACGTCAGGTCGGCGGGGGTGAGGGTGCGCGAGGCGACGTGCTTGGGGATCGTGTTCATCCGGTCGGTGAACTCGTCGCCGTCCTCGCCGCGCTCGGGCCAGGCGGCGGCCATGGCCCGCCAGGTGCGGGCGCCGAACAGCAGCGCCTCCGTCTCGCCCATGAGGGCGTCGACCGCGCCGCCGAGCACCTCGGGGTCGAAGTGCGGCATCGACCAGCCGCCGTGGGCGAAACCGCCGTCGGTGTCCTCCTCCGCCCCGCCCGGTGCCTGCACGACGCCGTCCAGGCTCGTGAACTCGCTGACGACGATCCTCACCGCTGCTCCTCCGTCTCCTGCGCCACCGCTCGACCTGCAGACCCGCGCGGGCGCGGGAACTCATCGCGGGGGCGCGGGGGCGCGGTCGGCTCGTCCCGCGACAGCACCGCCCGGGCACGAGGTGCCGCCTCGCAGCGTGACATTCGTGTGACGCAGTGTCATGAGGTGTCCCCTGCCCAGGGGAGACGCGGCCGACAGCGAGCGTTCTCACAGCCGCGTCCGGCACGGTGGAGCGGTGCCCGGGACGTGCTCCCGAGCGCGAGCACGGTGCCGGCGGGGGGCCGGCCCGGGACTGCGAGCGGTCCACGAGCGGTGGACGGGTGAGGAGCGGGCGTGGCGGTCAGCGGACGCAGTGTGCAGCGCGTGCCGGTCGAGGAGCTGGACCCCTGGGCGCGCGCCGAGTGGTACGGCCTCTTCGACCGCCAGGAGGGCGTGGCCAACCCCTTCTGCTCGCCGCTGTGGGTGGAGCACTGGTACAGCACCCACGTGCCCCGCCCCGAGGACCGCCACCTGCTGTTCGTGCGGGACGAGGAGAGCCGGCTCGTCGGGGTCGCCGCGATGCACGAGCAGGCCGTCGGCCCCCGGCGCCTGCCCGTCGGGCGGCGCCTCGTCCCCGTCGGGTACGGCCGGTCCACACCCCTGGAGCTGCCGCAGGTCCTCAGCGCCCGCGGCCAGGCCCGGGCGGTCCACCAGGCCGTCGTGCGCCACTGCCGCGACGTGGGCACCGACTGGGCGGAGCTGTCGATCCCCCGCGACGAGGCGTGGTTCGAACCCGCGTGGGTGCAGGACACCACCGCCGAGTCCCCGTACCACGCCCACCGCGCTGCCCGCGCCTGCGTCGTGCTGCCGCTGCAGGAGTCCTGGGAGGCCACCCGCGGCGAGTTCAAGCGCAACCTCAAGGAGAGCCTGCGCCGCGGTCGCAACCGGCTGACCAGGAGCGGCCGCTCCTGGCAGCTGCGCACCCTCGAGGGCGCGGAGATCGACGAGGCCGCCGTGCACCGGTTCTTCGGGCTGCACGCCGCGCGCGCCGGTTTCGCGGGCAGCACCTCCACCCACCCGGACGCCTACGCGGACGACTCGGCCCGCGGCTTCCTCACCGCCCTCCTGCCGCGCCTGGCGGACGCCAAGGAGGCGTCCCTGGTGGAGCTCGTCGTGGACGGGGAGGTGGTGGCGGTGCAGCTGGCGCTGCACGCCCCGGGGTGCACGTACGTCCACTCCTCGGGCCTGGACCCGGCGTACTGGGAGTTCTCCGCCGTGACCCTCCTGCAGGCGGAGGTGGTCCGCTCCGCCGCCGAGCGCGGTGACCGGGTCGTCAACTTCTCCCCGGGGCCGAACGTCGCGAAGATGCGGTGGAGCGAGCGCGTGCACGTCGTCGACGACTTCGCCTTCGCCACCGGGTCCCGGGCGTCCGGGCTGCGCTACCTCGCGTTCTCCCAGCTCGCCGCCGTCAAGCAGTTCCGGCACGCCGTGGCCGTGGCGCGCTCGAACAGCCCGGCGGCGCCCACGGGCTCCGCGGCGGCCCCCGGGGCGCCGAGCGCCGGCTGAACGGCCCCGACGCGCAGCGCCCCGCCGCCCGGCGCGGTGCCGGGCGACGGGGCGCTGCGCGGGGTGGGGCGGGGTCAGCCGCGGTGGCCGCCCCCGTGCCCGTTGCCGCGGCCGGACTCGCGAGCGCAGTCGCGGCCGTCGTCCTGGTCGGCCACGAACGAGGCCACCCACGCCATCGGCGCGTTCCAGTTGATGGTGATCTCGTTGGTCGACCACGAGCCGATGTCGTCCACGTAGCAGAACTGCGCCACGCAGCCCTCGGGGAAGAGCGCCGCGGTGATCGGGTCACCGCTGGTGGCGGTCGGCGAGTAGGGGCCGCCGGCCACCGTGCCCGCGGGCGGGTTCGGCAGCGAGGGGTCCAGCTGGTTCGCGTACATCCGCGAGTGCTGGTTCTTCGAGTACACGTCGCCGTAGCCGGTGATGTAGGAGTTGTTCAGCGCGTTGCGGCCGAGCAGGTAGTCCGTGCTGCGGACCACGCCGTCGCGGTAGACGTCCTTTCCGGTCAGGTCGAACGCGGTGCCCATCACCTGCAGGTTGGACAGGATCTGCGCGTTGGAGCCCCAGGCGTACTGCCCGTCCTCGGGGGCGTAGGCCTGACCGAACGGCTGGCTCGCCTGGCCGGCGAGGAGCCGGTCGGCCGCTTCGACGACCGAGCGCCGCACCTGCCGCAGCTCCTGCTCGTTCAGCCGGCTGGGCACGGTGGCCAGGTCCAGGCGGCCCAGGGCGCCCACGTGGCCCCAGTCGAAGCCGCCGGCGGGGAAGACGTCGGCGGTGTGGACGGGCGAGCGCAGGACGTCCTTGCGGAACTGCGGTTCACCGGTGGTCAGGTACAGCTCCGCGGCGGCCCAGTAGAACTCGTCGGACACGTCGTCGTCGTCGTACGGCCCGCTGCCCGGGTTCGGGTCCAGGGCGGCGTCGGGCGCCGGGGCGTACAGCTCCGGGTTGGCCTGCGCCGCCGCGTAGGCGGTGCGGGCCGCGGCGAGCAGGCGCTTCGAGAACTCCGGGTCGAAGTCCGCGAACAGGCGGGCGCCCTGCGCGGCGGTGGCCGCCACGTTCAGGGTCGCGGCGGTGGAGGGCCGGTACAGCACGCGCTCCTGCGGGTCGGCGGCCGGGTCCATCGGCAGACCGGTCCAGTCGACGTCGGCGACCTTGTGGAACACCATCCCCTCCAGGGGGCGGCCGGGCTGCACCTGCATCTTCAGGAACCACTCCAGCTCCCAGCGTGCCTCGTCGAGGACGTCCGGGACGCCGTTGCCGGCCTCGGGGATGCGCAGGGTGCCGTCGGCGAGCGCACCTCGGTCGGCGGTGGGCGCGTGCAGGCTGCGCTCGTACTGCTGCAGCAGCTGCGCGACCGCGATGCCGCCGTTGACGACGTACTTGCCGTGGTCGCCGGCGTCGTACCAGCCGCCGGTGACGTCGGTGGTGTAGTCGCACGTCCAGGGCTCGTCGCCCTGCTTCACGAGGATCTCCTGCGAGTCGTCGTCCAGGCTCTGGCACGGCACCGCCGTGTCGCCCTGGTTCGGCGCCACGCCCACGTGGCCGGCCTCGCGGCCGTAGCCGGGGGCGAGCTCGTCGGAGATCGGGGTGCCGCTGCGGTTGGTGTAGAAGAACGTCATCGCGTCGTCGCGCAGGCGCTCGTAGGCGGCCGCGCCGATGTCGAACGGGTGGCTGGTCTCGCCGTCGGCGACCAGCACGTACTCCTCGCCGGCCTTCGCGTAGCGGCTGAAGTCGATCGTGTGCACGTTCAGGCCGGCGCTGGGGTCGACGCCGCGCGGGGTGGTCCTGCCCTCCGCGACGGTGGCGCCGGCGGCGTTCCTCAGCTCCCACGGCAGGGCGCTCGTGGCGTCGGTGACCAGCGTGGCGCCCTTGGGGCCCTCGGGCAGGTACGTCTCCTGGTTCACCCGCACGCGCGGGCCGGTCTCGGGAACGTACGGCGGGCGTTCGGCGCCGCCCTCGAGGACCACGTCGTCCACGCACAGCGTGTACCCGGCGGGGTTGACGACGTCCTGCTGGAAGGCCAGCTGGGCGTTCGGGTAGTCGCGGTCGGCGGTGAAGAAGTACTCGTAGGTGCCGAACGCGGTCCCGAAGGCGGGCTTCTCGGCCGGCAGGAACTGGTGGTAGTTCACGTCGGCGCCGCCCTGGACGATGACGCGCACCGGCCCCGGCGCCTCGGTGGCCGGGGTGCTGCGGGCGCGGAAGGTGAGCTTGTAGCCCTCCCCGGCCACGAGCGGGATCTCCTGCTGGATCCCCGCGCTGTAGGCCGCGCTGCCGGCGGGCACGGTGGTGCAGCCGGCGCCGTCCTGGACGGACCCGGCCGGGTAGATCGACCACCCGGTGGTGCCCTGGTCGAAGCTGCCGTTCGTGATCTGGTCGGCGGCGTGGGCCGCGGTCGGGGTGAGCAGCAGGCTCGCCGGGGCGAGCAGTGCGGTGGCCGCGGTCAGTGCGCGGGCGCGGCGCTTCCGCGCGGGGTGCATCGGCACGTGGTCCTCCTCGTTGAGAGCGCTCTCACAGCGCGCGGACAGCCTCACCCGCCGCCTTCCGTCTGTCAATGCGACCCCGCCCCTCCGCGGTGATCTCGCACTGCTGAGCGCTCAACCGCGCAAGATCACCGCGGGAGGGGGACGGTCGTCGTGGTGAGGACTAGTCGACACCTCGACTAGTCCGTGCCACGATCAGCCGGTGGACGCGGACGACGGGAACCCCGAGTGGCAGCGCGGCGTGCTGAGCACGTGTGCGCTCGCCGTGCTGGCGCGCGGCAGCGCCCACGGGTACGCCGTCGCGCAGCAGCTGCAGTCCGCCGGCGTCGGCCCCGTCAAGGGCGGGGCGCTGTACCCGGTGCTCAACCGCCTGGAGCAGGAGGGGGCGCTGACCTCCGCCTGGCAGGAGGGGTCCGGCGGCCCCGGCCGCAAGGTCTTCACCCTCACCGAGGCCGGGCGCGCCCGGCTGGAGGCGCTGCGCCGCGGCTGGCAGCCCTTCGCGGCGGCCGTCGCGGACCTGCTGGACCCGCACGGCACCCCCCCGCCCGCCACCGCGGCCGCGGGACGACGAGCAGGAGGGAGCACCCCGTGAACGCACCGGTGCAGCAGCGCTGGCCCCGCCCCGAGGACGAGCGGTGGGGCGACCGCCTGCTCGGCCGGCTCCTGCTGGAGCACGGCGTCCCGGGCTCCGTCGCCGAGGACGCCGCCGAGGAGGCGCGGCAGGCCTGCTGGGAGTCCGGCCGTCCCGCCGAGGAGCTGTTCGGGAGCGCGGACGAGCACGCCGCCGACGTCGCCCGCGAGCGCGTGCCCGTCGAGCGTCGCGCCGCCGTCGACCTCGACGGCACCTCCCCGCGCGACCGGTGGACCGTGGTGCTGCTGGGTGCCGGGTGGGGCGGTTTCCTCTACGGGCTCCTGCTGCTCGTGACGGAGGGCTGGACGACCGCCGTCACCCCCGCGGGGCTCGCCGTGCTCGCCGCCACCGCCGCCGCGTGGACGGGCGCGGCCTGGGGCGTGCTGGAACGCCGAGCCGGGCGGCTGGTCCACGGCTGGGCGTGGCTCGCCGCGGGCGCCGCCGGGCTCGTCGCCTGCGTCGTCGTCGCCGACGCGCTGCGGGACCGCCCGGCCCTGGGGCAGCTGCCGGTGCCGGTGGTGCTGCTCGTCTCCCTCGCGCTGGCCGTGGCGGGGGTGAAGCTGCCGCAGCGCCCCGCCACCCTCGACGCGGACGCGGACGCGGACGCCGCCGCCGGTGACGCGGACGAGTGGTTCGCGCGCCTGGGCGGGCTCCTGCGCGGGCGCTACCACCTGACCCGTGCGGACGTGCGGGCCCGCGTGCAGGAGGCCCGCGGCTACTGGCGCGACAGCGGCACCGCCCACCCCCGCGACGAGTTCGGCCCCGCCGAGGTGCACGCGCTGCGGCTCGTGGAGGACTCGCCCGAGCCCCGCCGGCGGCGCTCGCGCCTGCAGGCGTGGTTCTGCAGCGCCCTCGCCGCCTACTGGACCGTCACGGTCGTCGACACCGCCCTGGACGAGGGGTTCGGCGGGGAGCTGCTGTGGCGGGCGGCCGCCGTCGCGCTCCTCGTCCCCCTCGCGGTGGCGGCGTGGCGCCGCTCAGCCCGCCAGCGAGACCAGCACCTTGCCTGAGACCTCCGAGTCCGACGCCACCGCGAACGCCTCCTCGGCGCGCGCCAGCGGGAACTCGTGGGTGACGACCCGCTCCAGCGCCGGGTTCGCCGCCAGCACCCGCACCGCCTCGTCGATCTCGCCCGCGAAGCGGAACGTGCCGCGCAGCTGCAGCTCCTTGGACACCAGCGGTGCCAGGTTCACCGGCCGCGGCTCGTTCGGCACCATCCCGACCTGCACGACGACGGCCGCCCGCCGCGCCGCCAGCAGCGCCGCGCTCACCGCCACGGGAACGCCGGAGCACTCCAGCACCACGTCGAACCCCTCGCGCTCCACCTCCTGCTGCCCGACGCGCACCGTGCCGTGCACGCCGAGGGCGCGGGCCCGCTCCAGCGGGCCGGCCAGCACGTCGGTGCTGACGACCTCACCGGCGCCGCGCTCCAGCGCGGCGGCCGCCACCAGCAGCCCGATCGGCCCGGACCCGGACACCAGCACCCGGCGGCCCGCCACGTCCCCGGCGATCGTCACCGCGTGCAGGGCCACCGCCAGCGGTTCGGCCAGCGCGGCCGTGCGCAGCGGCAGCCCGCCCGGCAGCACCCGCACCATCTCGCGGTCCACCACGAGGAACTCGCTCATCCCGCCCTGGGTGTGCGGCCACGTCGAGGCGCTGCCCAGGTAGGAGCCCCCGGGGCGCAGGTGCGGCAGGTCCTCCAGGCCCGGCGCGGCCGGGCCGAACGTCGCCGGGTGCACCGTCACCGGCGTGCCCGGCGACAGGTCCCCCGAGGGGTCCGCGTCCACGGTGCCGGACACCTCGTGCCCGGGCACCAGCGGTTCGCGCACCACGAACTCGCCGTTGGCGCCGTGCGCGAAGTAGTGCAGGTCCGACCCGCAGATCCCCGCGTACGCCATCCGCAACCGCACCTGCCCCGCGCCGGGTTCCGGCAGCGGCACCTCCTCCTCGCGCAGGTCCCGCTCGCCGTGGATCCGCACCGCTCGCACCGCAACCCCTCCCGGAATCCTCAGAGCACCGACGTCATGCCGCCGTCGACGACGACGTTCTGCCCCGACACGTAGCTGGACGCGTCCGAGGCCAGGTAGATCAGCGTGCCCAGCAGCTCCTCCACGCGCCCCCAGCGGCCCGCGGGCGTGCGCTGCTCCACCCACGCGTTGAACTGCTCGTCCGCGACGAGCGCGGCGTTCATCTCGGTGGCGAAGTAGCCCGGGGAGATGGCGTTCACCTGGATCCCGTGCCCCGTCAGGTCCGCCGCCATGCCCTTGGTGAGGGAGGCGACCGCGCCCTTGGTGGCGGTGTACGGCGCGATGGTGCGCCGCGCCAGCACCGACTGCACCGAGGCGACGTTGACGACCTTCCCCGACCCGCGCGCCACCATGTGCGGCACCACCGCGCGCGAGACGTGGAACACGCTGGACAGGTTCGCGGCCACCAGGTCCTCCCAGTCGGCCGTGGCGAACTCGTGGAACGGCGCGCGCCGCTGGATGCCGGCGTTGTTCACCAGGACGTCCGGCACGCCGTGCTCGGCGACCAGCGCCTCCACGCCCGCGGCGACCGCCCCGGCGTCGGTGACGTCGAAGCGCACCACCGCCGGCTCGCTGCCGGTGCGCCCGGCGATCTCCGCCCGCGCCCGCTCCAGCTGCGCGCCGTCGCGCCCGTGCAGGACGACGCGGGCGCCGGCCTCCGCCAGCCCCGCCGCCATGGCGCGGCCCAGCCCGCGCGAGGACCCGGTGACCAGCGCCAGCCGGCCGGTGACGTCGAACAGTCCGCTCACACCCGCGAACACTGGCACACCCGCGCCGGTGGCGGTCGCCCGGGACCGGGTCGCCGGTCGCCTACCGTGTCCGGGTGACCGCCACCGCCCGGACCTCGCCACCCTCCTCGTCCCCGTCCAGCGGGCGCCGGCTGCCCGCCGACGTCGTGCGCGGCGCCCTCATCGGCAGCGCCGAGGTCGTCCCCGGCGTCAGCGGCGGCACCCTCGCCCTCGTCACGGGCGTGTACGAGACCCTCATCGGCGGCGCAGGGCACGTCGTCACCGCCGCCCGGTACGCCGTGACCGGCCCCCGCTCGCAGGTGCGCACCGAACTGGCCCGGGTGCGCTGGTCCGTGGTGCTGCCCGTCCTGGCCGGCATGGCCGTGGCAGTCGTCGTCGGCTCCGCGGTGCTCGAGCCCGTGGTCACCGAGCACCCGGTGGGCTCGCGGGCGGTGTTCCTCGGCCTGGTGCTGGCCTCGCTCGTCGTGCCGGCGCGGATGGTGGGCCGCTGGTCGCCGCCGCTGCTGCTCGTGGCGGCGGTCGCGGCCGTCGCCGCCTTCCTGCTCACCGGCCTGCCGGCGGCCTCCGAGCGGGACCCGTCCCTGCTGGTGGTGGCCGTCGCCGCCGCCGTCGCGATCTGCGCCCTCGTCCTGCCCGGCGTCTCCGGCTCCTTCCTGCTGCTGACCGTGGGGCTGTACGAGCCGACGCTGCGCGCCGTCGCCGACCGCGACCTCGCCTACGTCGGCGTCTTCGCCCTCGGCGCGGCCGTCGGCCTGGCCTCCTTCGTGCGCGTGCTGCAGCACCTGCTGGACCACCACCGCGCCCTCACCCTGGCCGTGATGACCGGGCTCATGGCCGGGTCGCTGCGGGCGCTGTGGCCGTGGCAGGGCGCGCAGCGCGAGCTGGCCGGCCCCTCCGGCGACGTGCTGCCCGTGGTGCTGCTCGTGCTGGCCGGCGCCGCGCTCGTCGTGGTGCTGCTCGTCGTCGAGGAGCGCCTGGCGCGCCGCGGCGCCGGGGCGCCGGACGCCGCCGTGCGCTGACGCCCGTGGTGCGCCGGGGCGCCGCGCGTCACGGCGCCCCGTGCCGCACCCACCCGAACGTGCGCCGCACCGCCTCCTGCCAGTCCTCCCAGCCGCGCTCGCGCTCGCCGGCGGCCATCGCCGGCGACCACTGCGCGGCGCGGTGCCAGCGGCGGCGCAGCGCGGTGGTGTCCGGCCAGAAGCCCACCGCCAGGCCCGCCGCGTACGCCGCGCCCAGCGACACCGTCTCGGAGACCATCGGCCGCACCACGGGCACGTCCAGCACGTCCGCGATCGTCTGCATGAGCAGGTTGTTCGACGTCATGCCGCCGTCCACCCGCAGCGAGGACAGCCGCAGGCCGGAGTCGGCCTCCACCGCCTCGACGACCTCCCGGGTCTGCCACGCGGTCGCCTCCAGCACCGCGCGCGCCACGTGCCCCTTGGTGACGAAGGAGGTCAGGCCGATGAGCAGCCCGCGCGCCTCCGCCCGCCAGTGCGGGGCGAACAACCCGGAGAAGGCGGGCACGAAGTAGCAGCCGCCGTTGTCGGGCACCGTGCGCGCCAGCGACTCCACCTCCGGGGCGGTGGAGATCAGCCCCAGGTTGTCGCGCAGCCACTGCACCAGCGCCCCGGTGACCGCGATCGAGCCCTCCAGCGCGTACGCGGGCGGCTCGTCGCCGATGCGGTGCGCCACCGTCGTCAGCAGCCCGTGCGCGGAGCGCGGCACCTCGGTGCCGGTGTTCATCAGCAGGAACCCGCCGGTGCCGTAGGTGCACTTCGCCTCGCCGGGGGAGAAGCACGTCTGCCCGAACAGCGCCGCCTGCTGGTCGCCCAGGGCGGCGGCGATGCGCGCGCCCGGCACCACGGTGCGGGCGGTGCCGTACACCTGCGAGCTGGGCACGATCCGCGGCAGCGCCGCCCGGGGGACGCCGAACTCCGCCAGCAGCTCGGGCGACCAGTCCAGCGTGCGCAGGTCCATGAGCATGGTGCGGCTGGCGTTGGTGACGTCGGTGACGTGCTCGCCGCCGTCCGGCCCGCCGGTGAGCTTCCACACCAGCCACGACTCCACCGTGCCGAACAGCACCTCACCGCGCTCGGCGCGCCGGCGCAGCGACTCGTCGTGGCGCAGCAGCCACGTCATGCGCGGGCCCGCGAAGTAGGTGGCCAGCGGCAGCCCGCACACCCCGGCGAAGCGGTCCACGCCGCCGTCGGCGGCCATCTCCTCCACCAGGGCGGCGGTGCGGGTGTCCTGCCACACCACGGCGGGGCCGACGGGTTCGCCGGTGCGCCGGTCCCACGCCACGACGGTCTCGCGCTGGTTGGCGATGCCGACGGCCACGACGTCGGCGGGGGAGGCGTCCACCTGCGCCATCGCCTGCGGCACCAGGCGGGCCACGTCGCTCCAGATGCGGGCGGCGTCGTGCTCCACCCACCCCGGGCGCGGGTAGTGCTGGCGGTGCTCGCGCTGGGCGACGGCCACCAGGCGCCCGGCGTGGTCGAAGAGGATGCAGCGCGTCGACGTGGTGCCCTGGTCGACGGCCACCACGTACCCGCGGTGCTCGGGCCGCTGGTCCGCGCCGTCCAGCGTCGTCGCCGCCCGCGTCGTCACGCGCGCCATCCTGCCCGACGCGGTCCCCGGCCCGGGGGGCTCACGCGGGACGGGCGCCCAGTTCGCGGGAGATGGCGCGGGCGGCGTGCCGCACCGCCGGGACCAGGCCCGCCCGGGGGCGGCCGCGCGTGTCCACGAGGCGGTCCGCGTCCCCGTCGACGCCGATCGCCCCCGCCACCAGGCCGCCGCGGTCGCGCACCGGCGCCGCGACGCCCGCCACCCCCGCGGTCAGCTCCTCCACCTCCAGGGCCCAGCCCTGGTCGCGCACCGCCGCCAGCGCGCGCCGCAGCGCCGCCGCGTCGGTGACGGTGCGTCCCGTCATCGCCGGCAGCCGCCCGCGCAGGCGCACCGGCGCCGACGCCAGCAGCACCTTGCCCAGGGCGCACGCGTGCGCCGGCAGGCTGGCCCCGGTGGTCAGCTCCTGGGCGCTGTCGTCGGGGCGGAAGACGTGGTGCACCACCAGCGCCCTGCCCTCGTGCAGCACCGCCAGCCGCACCGACTCGCCCGTGCGGGCGGCCAGCGAGTCCGCCCAGTTCACCGCGTGCGCGCGCAGGTCGTCGGCGCCGGTGCGGGGCCGGCCCAGGTCGGCCAGCGCGGGGGAGGCGCGGTAGTCGCCGTCGTCGTCCTGCACGACGAACCCGACGTCCACGAGGGTGCGCAGCAGCCCGTGCGCGGTGGTCTTCGCCAGCCCCAGCGCGTTGCCGACCTCCACCACGCCCAGGCCGCGGCCGGCGCCGGACAGCAACCGCAGCACCGCAGCGGCCCGCTCCACGGACTGGATCGGCCCCGGCACGCCGCGCCTCCCGCCCCGCGCCGGCCGGCGCTCAGCGCGCCGCGGGGGGCGCTGGGGTGTCCTCGGCGGGGCTGTCGGCGTCCACGACGATCCGGATCCGCCCCGTGCGCACGTCGTAGACGCCGCCGGCCACCGGCATGCGCGGCGGCAGGAACGGCCAGGAGCGGATGCGCTGCACGTCGTGCACGAGCGTGGCCTCCTGGTCGCTGATCGTGCGGAAGTCGATGCTGCGCGTGTCCACGCCCTGCGCCAGGACCTTCGCGTGCACGTCGGCGTCGGTGCTCTTCGTCATGCCGCAGTCGGTGTGCGCCAGCACCAGCACCCGCTGCACGCCCAGCAGGTAGGTGGCCAGCACCAGGGTGCGCAGCACGTCGTCGGTCACGCGGGCGCCGGCGTTGCGCAGGATCTTCGCGTCCCCGGGGACCAGGCCGAGCATCTCCAGCGGGGAGATGCGCGAGTCCATGCACGTCAGCACGGCCAGGCCGGAACCGGCCACGCCGGGCCGGCCGGTGTCGACGAACGAGTCGGCGTACGTGGCGTTGGCGCCCAGGACGTCGCCGAAGGGGTCGCCGGGTCGGGGGTCGGTGGTGTCGTTCACGGCGACATTCTCACCACGGGGCGCGTCCCACCGGCACGGGGCGTACCGTCCCGGACGTGTCCATCCTCGTCGTCCGTCACGGGCAGACCGCCTGGAGCCTGTCGGGTCAGCACACCGGCACCACCGACGTGCCCCTGACCGCCGAGGGCGAGGCCCAGGCCCGGGCGCTGGCTCCGGTGCTCGCCGCCCGCCGCACCTGCCTGGTCCTCAGCAGCCCGCGGGTGCGCGCCCGCCGCACCGCCGAGCTCGCCGGCCTGGCCGACGCCGCGCCCCTGCGGCTCGACGACGACCTCGTCGAGTGGGACTACGGCGGCTACGAGGGCCGCACCACCGCGGAGATCTCCGAGGAGCTGGGCCGGCCGTGGTCGGTGTGGCACGACGGCGTCGTGCCCGGCGGGACACCGGGCGAGACCGTCCAGCAGGTCGCCGTCCGGGCCCGCGCCGTCCTGGCCCGCGCCGCCGCCGCGGTGCGCGAGGCGGGCGGGGACGACGAGGCCGACGTCGTGCTCGTCGCCCACGGCCACCTGCTGCGCGTCCTGGCGGCCTGCTGGCTGGGCCTGTCGCCCACCGCGGGAGCGCTGTTCGCGCTCGACGCCGGCACCTGGGGAGAGCTGGGCCACGAGCACGGGCGGCCGGTGCTGGTGCGCTGGAGCGTGCCCGCCCAGGGCTGAGCAGCGCGGCCGCAGGCCCCGCACGGGCCCGAACTCACCCGGCCGGACCGTTCAGGGCGCGACCGCCCGCGCCGATGGGCCTTCGTGGACACAGCCTGGATCGCCTGGACGACGGTCGTCCTCGTGACCGCGGCCGCCGCCGTCGCCCTCGCCGTGGTGGTCCACCGGCGCGACCGCCGCACCGCGCGGGCGGCTCGCACCGACGCCCTCACGGGCCTGGGGAACCGGGCCGCGCTCGCCGAGCGCGTCGCCGCGCTGCTCGCCGAGGGCCGCGCCCCGGCCCTGCTGCTGCTGGACCTCGACGGCTTCCGCGACGTCAACGACACCCTCGGGCACTCCGCCGGCGACGCCCTGCTGCGCCAGGTCGCGGACGTGCTGGAACGCACCGCCGGCGAGCAGGCGCAGGTCACCCGCCTGGGCGGTGACGAGTTCGCCGTCCTCGTGCCCGGCCCCACCGACGCCTCGCAGGCGGACGTGCTGGCCCGCCGGCTGCTGGCCGGCCTGGCGATGGGCGCCTTCACCTCCGGCGAGGTCCCCCTGGACGTCCAGGGCAGCATCGGTGTCGCGCTCGCCGGCCCGGACGGCGCGACGGCCGAGGCGCTGCTGCAGCACGCGGACGTGGCGATGTACGCCGCCAAGCGCGCCCGCGCCGGGGTGCTGCGCTACGACCCCGCGCACGACCCGCACTCCACCGGTGCGCTGGAGGTCCTCGGCCAGCTGCGGCAGGCCATGGAGGAGGACCAGCTCGTCGTCCACTACCAGCCGAAGGTGTCCGGTGGCGGCACCGGTGGCGGCCGGCTCCTGGGGTTCGAGGCGCTGGTGCGCTGGCAGCACCCCACCCGCGGGCTGCTGCCCCCGGCGGCGTTCCTGCCGTTCGTCGAGCGCACCCGCCTCATCCACCCGCTGACGCGCTGGGTGCTGCTGACCGCGACGCGGCAGGCGGCCGCGTGGCGCGCGCGGGGCCTGGACACCACCATCGCCGTGAACATCAGCGCCGCCTGCCTGGACGAGGGGCTGCTGGGCGTGGTGGAGGAGGCCCTGGCGCTGACGCGCTGGCCCGCCCAGCAGCTCGTCCTGGAGATCACCGAGACCGCCATCGTCGTCGACCCCGACGGTGCGCGCCGCACCGTGCAGCGCCTGCGCGAGCGCGGCGTGCGCGTCTCCGTCGACGACTTCGGGGCCGGTGCCACGAGCCTGGTGCACCTGCGCGGGCTGGCCGTGCACGAGCTGAAGGTGGACCGGCAGTTCGTCACCGAGCTGATGGCGCACCCGGAGGACGAGGTGATCGTCTCCTCCGTCATCGCGCTCGCGCACCGGCTCGGGCTGGTCGTCGTCGCCGAGGGCGTGGAGGACCCCCGCACCGCCGAGCGCCTGCGCGCCATGGGGTGCGACGAGCTGCAGGGGTACCTGTTCGCGCGGCCGCTGCCGGCGGCCGAGGCGCTGCGCTGGGCCCTCGACGCGCTGGGCCGCGAGCCGGGCGGGCCGGCCGGTGAGCCCGCGGGGGAGCCGGCGGCCGAGCCCGCCTGACCCTGCCCGCCTGACCCTGCCCGCCTGACCCTGCCCGCCTGACCCTGCCCGCCCCCTGCCCGGGCGGACGGCCATCCTGGGCGGTGGACGTCGTGCGGGAGGGGTGGGTGTGCTGATCGACGGCGACGAGGTCTGGCGGCGCCTGGAGGGCGCTGCCGCGGCGCGCCGGGTCCGGGTGCGGGGGCGCAACCCGGCCCTCGTCGCGGTGCGCGCCGCCCACCGGGCGTCGGAGGTGCGGGTGCCGGGGCTGGCGGCCGAGATCACCTACTACCTCCTCGTGTCCCTGCTCCCGCTGGCGACGGTCCTGGCGGCGAACCTGGGGCTGCTGCGAGACCTGCTGGGCACGGCCGCGGTCGAGCGGATGGAGGAGCGGATCGTCGGCGCGGTGGAGGCCACCCTCAGCCCCGAGCTCGCCGGGGACGTGGCGGTCCCGTTCGTCCGGCAGCTGCTGCACGAGGAGCGGGTGGGCGTCGCGCTCAGCAGCGTGGCGGTGGCCCTGTGGCTGGGCAGCAGGGTGTTCCGCGCCGCGGTGCGCACCCTCGGCGACGCCTACCGGGTCCAGGAGCGGCGCGGGTTCCTGCAGCTGTGGGGCCTGTCCCTGGTGTTCACGCTCGCGGCGGTCGTCGTCACCAGCACGTTCCTCGCCCTGGCCGTGGTGGGCCCGCTGCTCGGGAGCGGGCAGGAGCTGGCCGACGCGCTCGGTGCGGGGGAGGCGTTCCGCTCCGCCTGGTCCCTGGCGCGCTGGCCGGTGCTGGCCGTCGTCGTCACCGCGTTCCTGGCCTGGCTGTACCAGGTGGGGCAGAACGCCGACACCCGCTGGCGCGACGCCCTGCCGGGCGCGGTCCTGGCCACGGCGGGCCTGGTGGTGCTCGCCTGGGGGTTCCGCCTGTACGTGGGGATCGCCGGCCCCGGCACGCCGGACGTCGACGGCGGCGACGCGGCCGTGCGGGCCGTCGGGCAGTTCCTCGGCACCGCCCTGGCGGCCGCCCTGCTGGGGTGGCTGGCCAGCGTCGTGGTCCTGCTCGGCGGGGTGTTCAACGCCGAGTGGGACGCCGGCCGCTGCCCCTGACCGCGACGGCGGGGGTTCCGCCCGGGCGCCGGGAGCACCACGATGGCCGCGCCGGGGACGGCGCAGGGCCGCCCGGGGAGGGAGCGTGCGGTGGACGGCGACGCCGGTGCGGGACGGGTGGAGCGGACCCGGTGCGTGGTCGCCGGGGGAGGCCCCGCGGGGCTGGTGCTGGGGTTGCTGCTGGCGCGCGCGGGCGTGCCGGTGCTGGTGCTGGAGAAGCACGACGACTTCCTGCGCGACTTCCGCGGCGACACCGTGCACCCCTCGACGCTGCGGCTGCTGGACGAGGTGGGGCTGGCGGAGGAGTTCCTGCGGCTGCCGCACGCGCGGGTGGAGCGGGCGGCCGTCACCACCGACGACGGCACGTTCGAGGTGGCGGACTTCTCCCGGCTGCCGGGCCGGTTCCCGTTCCTGGCGCTGGTGCCGCAGTGGGACTTCCTGGACCTGCTGGCCGCGCGGGCGCGGCGCTACCCGGGTTTCGAGCTGCGCACCGGGGCCGAGGTCACCGGGCTGCTGCGCGAGGACGGCCGGGTGGTGGGGGTGCGGTACCGGCGCACGGCGCGCGGGGACGGTGCGGGTGACGACTCCGGCGACCGCGCCGAGCGCTCCGTGCGCGCGGTGCTCACGGTGGCGGCCGACGGGCGCGGTTCGGTGCTGCGCGAGGACGCCGGTCTGCGGCTGCGGGAGTTCGGCGCCGGGGTGGACGTGCTGTGGTTCCGCCTGCCGCGCCCGGCGGGTGCGGTGACGGGCGTGCGGGCCTCCAGCGGCCGGTTCGTCGTGGTGCTGGACCGCGGTGACTACCTGCAGTGCGCGTTCGTGGTGCCCTCCGGCGGGCTGGAGGCGGTGCGGGCGGGTGGTGCCGCGGCGTTCCGCGCGGACCTGGCCCGGTTGCTGCCGGTGCTGGCGCCGGTGGTGGGGGCGCTGGTCGACCTGGACGGGGTCCGCGTGCTGCGGGTGCGCATCGACCGGTTGCGGCGCTGGTACCGCGACGGGCTGCTGGTGATCGGGGACGCCGCGCACGCGATGTCCCCGGTGGGCGGGGTGGGGGTGAACCTGGCGGTGCAGGACGCGGTGGCCGCGGCCCGGCTGCTGGCGGGGCCGCTGCGCCGCGGGACGGTCTCGCGCCGCGACCTGACGCAGGTGCAGCGGCGGCGATGGCTGCCGGTGGTGCTGACGCAAGCGGCGCAGCGCGTGGCGCACCGGCGGGTGCTGGGGGCTTCGCTGGCGAGCGCGGGGCCGGTGCGCGCGCCGCGGGTGCTGCGGCTGCTGGCGCGGGTGCCGGCGCTGCGGGTGGTGCCGGCGGCGGCGATCGGCCTGGGGCTGCTGCCGGAGCACGCCCCACCGGAGCGGGGAGCACTCGATACGTCAGCGATGTATCGTTGACGTATCGAGTGTGGCGCCGTGCCGCACTCCGTCCCGGAGGTGCACCGTGCGCAACCCCTTCTCCGCCTTCCCCCTCCCCGAGCCCGAGGGCCCCGGCCCGCGCGGCGGCGGGCACCGGCACCGCCGCGGTGGGCGCCCGCCCTTCGAGGGCCCGGGCGGCCCCGGGTCCCGTGCCTCGTTCGGCGGCCGCGGTGGTTTCGGCCCCGGTGGCCCGGGTCGCGGTGGTTTCGGCCCCGGTGGCCCCGAGGGGGCCGACTGGCACTTCGGCGGCCCCGGGTTCGGTGGCCCCGGGTTCGGTGGCCCCGGGTTCCGCGGCCGCGGCGGACCGCGCCGGCCCAAGGGCGACGTGCGCGCCGCCGTCCTCGTGCTGCTGGCCGAGGGACCCAGCAACGGCTACCGCATCATCGGCGAGGTCGAGCGCCGCAGCGACGGCGCGTGGAAGCCCAGCCCGGGCTCCGTCTACCCGACGCTGCAGCAGCTGCAGGACGAGGGTCTGGTGACCGCCGACCCCGCCGACCCCAAGCGGTTCACCCTCACCGACGCCGGCCGCGAGGTCGTCGAGCGGGAGCTCGCCGGGGCGCCCGCGCCCTGGGAGAGCGTCGAGAGCCGGCCCTCGCGCGGGGAGTTCCGCGACCTCGGCCGGCAGGTCCAGCAGATCGCCGGGCTGCTGCACCAGGTGGCCCTCAGCGGCCGCCCCGGCGACGCGCAGCGGGCCGGTGACGTGCTCGAGCGCTGCCGCCAGGACCTGCTGCGACTGCTCGCCGAGGACCCCCGCGCTCAGGCCCGCCCGGATCAGGGCGACGCCGGCTGAGACGCCGTCAGGAACCCCACCGCCGGCGTCAGGGCGTGCACCAGCGGGCGGTCCCCGCCACCGTCCAGGGCGGCCGCCCCGCAGCGGCGCAGCAGGTCCGCGCGCACCGCGAGGTTCAGCCGCACCGGGTGCGGGCCGCGAGCCCCCCGCACCGGGCCGGTGCTCGCCTGCGCGCCGGTGGCGTGGTGGTGCACGTGCTCGGTGATCCACCGGCTGCCCACCGCGACCCGCGGCGCCGTCGTCAGCAGCACGACCGCACCGGGGCGGGGCAACCCGGCCGCCACCGCGCCGGCCGCCGCGGCCAGCACCCGCTCGGCGTCCCCGGACGCCGCCAGCACCGGTCCCGGTTCCACCGGCTCCAGGGCCACCCCGTCGACCAGCGCCACCAGCGGCCGCCACGATGCGAGGACCTGCGCGGCCGCGGGGCCGGGCGGCACCGCCGGCACCAGCGTCGTCGGCACCCCGGCGGCGGCGGCCTCGTCGGCGCACGCCACCAGCCGCTCCAGGCAGCCGTCGAGCAGCGGCAGGTCGGCGGGCAGCACCGGCAGCACCACGACCGCGCGTTCGATGCGCACGAGCCTCCCCGTCCCCCGCGGCCGGGCCCGCTGCGCCCCTCGCCTCTCCCGGCGTGTCTACGTGGGACCGCAGGAGCGGTCAAGCCGGGGCGCGTCACCCGTCGTCGCTTGACCCTGCCGCTGCGTCAACTCCTAGCGTCGTCCGCGGAGTTCGGGGAGGGCACCGTGGAGTGGACGATCCACCAGGTCGCGAAGGCGACCGGCACGACGAGCAGGACGCTGCGGCACTACGCCGACATCGGCCTGCTGGCGCCCAGCCGCGTCGGCACCAACGGGTACCGCTACTACGACGACGGCGCCCTGCGCCGGTACCAGCGGATCCTGCTGCTGCGGGAGCTGGGGCTGGGCCTGGCCGCCATCGCCGAGGTGCTCGACGAGCGCACCGACGAGGTCAGCGCCCTGCGCGCGCACGCCGGGCTCCTGGAGGCGGAGGCCGCTCGCCTGACCCGGCTGGCCGGGGCGGTGCGGGAGACCCTCCGCAGGACCGAGCAGGGGGAGGAGCTGGACGTGACGACGAGCTTCGACGGCTTCGACGCGAGCCGCTACGAGGAGGAGGTGGTGCAGCGCTGGGGCCGCGACGCGCACGAGCGGGCGCAGCGGGCCTGGCGGGAGCTGGGCGAGGAGGGGCGGGCCGCGCACGGCGCCGAGGCCGACGCGATCGGGCGAGGTCTGGCCGCGGCGGCCGCGCGCGGCGCCGCGCCCGACGAGGAGGCGGTGCAGGACCTGGTGCGCCGCCACCACGCGTGGGTGTCCGCGTTCTGGACGCCGGGCGCCGAGGCGTACCGGGGGCTGACGGCGGTGTACGTCGACGACGAGCGGTTCCGCGCCACGTACGAGGCGTACGGTCCCGGCACGGCGGTGCTGCTGCGCGACGCGGCGGAGGTGCTCGCGCAGCGCGAGCTGCGCTGACGCGGCCGGCCGGGCGCTCACCCGCCCGGCACCCGCCCGTCACGTCCCCGACCCCGCGCGTCGTCCCGGGCGTCGTCGCCGTGTCGCAGGGCGGGTGCAGGGTGGGCCCATGAGCGAGACGCCCACCGCCGAGGTCGCCGCGGGCCCCGTCACCGCCGCCGCGGCCGACCTGTCCGGTCGCGCCGGGTACGACCCGGGCTTCCTCGCGCCCGGGCCGGTGGTGCCGCTGCCGGTGCCCACCGACGGCACCGAGGTGGTGGTGCTGCCCTACACGCACTTCTCGGTGGTGCTGCGCCCCGACCGGCGCCTGGCGGCGGCCACCGCCGTCACCGTCGACGGGGCGGCGCTGCGCGACGTGGAGCGCGGCGACGACTGGTTCCTCGACCCGCGCGTCGGCCCGGACGCCCAGGCGGGCGCGGAGCTCTACGCCCGCAACGACTTCGACCGCGGCCACCTCGTGCGCCGGCGCGACCCGGTGTGGGGCGCGCCGGCCGAGGCGCGCCGGGCGAACGCCGACACCTTCAGCTACACCAACGCCGCCCCGCAGGCGTCGGGCTTCAACCAGTCGCTGGAGCTGTGGCTGGGGCTGGAGGACCACGTCCTCGCGCACGCCCGCGAGCACGACGCGCGGCTCGTCGTGCTCACCGGCCCGGTGTTCGCCGACGACGACCCCGAGTACCGGGGGGTGCGGGTCCCGCGCAGGTTCTTCAAGGTCGCCGGGTACCTGCTCGACGAGGGCGCCCCCGGCGCCGCGGGCCCCGTCCTGGCGTCCGCCGGTTTCGTGCTGGACCAGACCCCCCTGGTGGAGGAGGTCCTGCGCTCGGAGGCCACCGCGCAGCACGCACCCGAGCTGGGCGCGTTCCGCACCTTCCAGGTGCCCGTGGCCGACGTCGCGGAGCTGACCGCCCTGGACCTGGAGCCGCTCGTGGCCGCCGACCGGATGCCCGCGCTGGTGCCCGCAGCCGCCGCCGAGGGCGACGGGGTGCCGATGTGGCGTGCCCTGAGCGCGCCGGGGGACCTGCTGCTCTGAGCCCGCACCGGGGGCGGGCGGGTCTCAGCGCACGGGGGTCGGCTCGGGCCGCTTGCCCGTGCGGTGGGCCCCGGAGGTGGTGCGCCGCAGCCGGCGGTGCACCCACGGCAGCAGGTGCACCCGGCCCCAGCGCAGGTCCGCCGCCAGCGCCCGGTGCCGCGGCACCGGTTCCGCCGCCGGCAGGGGGCTGCGGTAGTCGCGCTCGGCCTCGCTCAGGCCCACGGGGGCGGGCCGCCCCAGGGCGTCCAGGGCCGCCAGCGCCACGCGCCGGTGCCCCTCGGGCGTCAGGTGGATGCGGTCCTCCCCCCAGCAGCGGGGGTCGGCCAGCGCCCGCAGCCCCCACAGGTCGACCACGTCGCACCCGTGGCGGTGCGCGAGGCTCCACACGTGGCAGTTCCAGGCGGCGACGGCGCCGCGGGTGCGCCGCAGCAGCGGTGCGGCCGCCGGGTCCGCCCCCGTGGCCAGCAGCACGCGGGCGCCGCCGGTGCGCAGCCGCACCACCGCCCGCTCCAGCAGCCCCGCGAGCGCGTCCGGGTCGGTGCCCGGGCGCAGCAGGTCGTTGCCGCCGCCGACCAGGCTCACCAGGTCCGGGGCCAGCTCCAGCGCTCGCGGCACCTGCTCGTCGACGATGCGCGGCAGCAGCCGGCCGCGCACCGCCAGGTTGGCGTACTCCACGACCGTCCCGTCGCCGGCCGCGGCCAGGTGCTCGGCCAGGCGGTCGGCCCAGCCGCGGTACCCCCCGTCCGGGCGCGGGTCGACCATGCCCTCGGTGAAGGAGTCCCCGAGGGCGACGTACCGGTAGGTGCCCACGGGCACCATGCTGCCGCCCCTGACCCCGGACGTGCCACGGCCTCCCCGGCGGTGTCGCCGGGGAGGCCGTGGCGGGTGCGGGGCGCCGAGCCCCGGCGGTCTCAGGCCTTCGCGACCTGCACGACCGCCCACGACAGCGGCGGCAGCACGACGGTGGCCACGCCGTCGACGAGGCTGACGTCCTGCAGCGGGCGCAGGCCCACCTGGTCGTGCGAACCGGTCGCGTTCGTGGTGTGGCGGTCCTGGCCCTCGGTGGCGGCCAGCACCTTCGCGCCCACGACCTTGTCGACGTCGAAGCCGCGCAGGGAGACCTCCACGGAGGCGGCCTCGGACTGGTCGCGGTTGGCCAGGAACAGCGACACGGTGGAGGTGTCGTCGTTCCAGGTGGCGCTGGCGTCCACGACGTCGACGTCGCCGAACTCGTCGGTCTCGTACTTGTCGGACGTCGTCGCGACCCGCAGCACGTCACCGGTGGCGAGGTGGCGCATCTGCTCGAACGGGTGGGCGATGGTCTGCTTCCACGCGTCCCCGCCCGCCTCGCTGCGCAGCAGGCCGATGACGTTGACGAGCTGCGCCTGGGCGCCGATGGTGACGCGGTCGGCGTGGCGCAGCAGCGAGTTCAGCAGCGTGCCGACGACGACGGCGTCGGTGATGGAGTACTCGTCCTCGATGACGCGCGGGGCGACGTCCCACGGCTGCACGCCGGGGGCGTGGTGGGGGCGCGACTGGTACCACACGTTCCACTCGTCGAACGAGATGTTGATGCGCTTGTTGTGCTTGCCCTTCGCGCGCACCGCGTCCGCGGTGGCGACGACCTGGTCGATGAACAGGTCCATGTCGACGGCGGAGGCGAGGAAGCTGGCGGCGTCGCCGTCCTTCTCCTCGTAGTAGGCGTGGCAGGAGATGTAGTCGACCGCGTGGTACGAGAGGTCCAGGACGGTGGACTCCCACGCGCCGAACGTCGGCATCGAGCGGCTGGAGGAGCCGACGGCCACCAGCTCGATGTCGGGGTCGATGGAGCGCATCGCCATGCCGGTCTCGGCGGCCAGCCGGCCGTACTCGTGGGCGGTCTTGTGACCGGTCTGCCAGGGGCCGTCCAGCTCGTTGCCCAGGCACCACAGCTTGATGTCCAGCGGGTCCTTGGTGCCGTGCGCGACGCGCAGGTCGGAGTACTTCGTGCCGGAGTTCAGGTTCGTGTACTCGAGCAGGTTGCAGGCGTCCTGCAGGCCGCGGGTGCCGAGGTTGACGGCCATCATCGTCTCGGTGCCGACCTTGCGGGCCCAGGAGTCGAACTCGGCCAGGCCGAACTGGTTCGTCTCCACCGAGCGCCACGCGCGGTCGATGCGCCGGGGGCGCTCCTCGCGCGGGCCGACGGAGTCCTCCCACTCGAAGCCGGAGACGAAGTTGCCGCCGGGGTAGCGCACCACGGTGGGGGCGAGCTGCTTCGTCAGCTCCAGGACGTCGCCGCGCAGGCCGTCCTCGTCGGCGGTGGGGTGGTCCGGCTCGAAGATGCCGGTGTACACGCAGCGGCCCATGTGCTCCACGAAGGAGCCGAACAGTCGGTGCGGGACGGGGCCGACCGTGAAGGCGGGGTCGAGGGTGAGGCGGGCGTTGCGCACGGGGGGTCCTTCCTGGGGCTGTCGTGCGGGGTGGAGAGGTGGGGAGGTGGAACGCAGGGAACGGGCGCGCGGCCGCTGCCGCACGCCCGTCCCCGATCAGGGTGTCACTGGCCGCCGAGGCCGGTGGTGGCGACGCCCTTGATGATCTGCCGCTGGAACAGCATGAACACGATGATGAGGGGCAGGCCCGCCAGGATGGCGGAGGCCATGACCTGCGCGTAGCGGATGCCGAAGGTGCTCTGCACCGTGACCAGGCCGACCGGCAGGGTCATCAGGTTCGGGTCGGAGGTCACGATCAACGGCCACAGGAAGTTGTTCCAGGCGCCGATGAACACGAAGATCGCGACCGCCGCGATGATGGAGCGCGACAGCGGCATGATGATCTGCCAGAAGATGCGGAAGGTGCCGGCGCCGTCCACGCGGGCCGCCTCCTCCAGCTCCTTGGGCACGCCGTCGAAGAACTTCTTCAGGATGAACACCATGGCCGGCGCCACCAGCTGCGGGAGGATGATGCCCCAGTAGGTGTCCACCATGCCCATCACGATGAGCTGCTTGTACAGCGGCACGATCAGGATCTGCGGCGGGACCATGATGCCGGCCACGGTCAGCGCCAGCAGGAAGTTCTTGCCGCGGAACGAGGTGCGGGAGAACCCGTAGGCGGCCAGCGCCGAGACGGTCACCGTCAGGACCGTCACGGCGATCGCGACCACCGTGGAGTTGACGAACCAGGTGATGAGGTCGTCGCTGCCCAGGACCGAGCGGTAGGCGTCCAGGGTGAACCCGGACTCGGGGATCCACTGCGGCGGGACCGCGGTGGTCTCCGCCTCGGGCTTGAGCGAGGTGTCCAGCGCCCACAGCAGCGGCGCCAGCCACAGCAGGGACACCACGACCAGGCCGGTGACCATCAGGGCCCGCATCCCCAGCGGGGCCTTCGGTCCGCGCGGATCGCTCGAGCGGGAGGGGCGACGGCCGGACGTCGCCCGCGACGGTGCGAGGGTCGCCATGGTCACTGTCCCTTCCGGTTGGCGCTGCGACGGTTGGTCAGCCACAGCTGCCCCAGCGACACCGCGATGATGAGGAGGAAGAAGAAGTACGAGATCGCCGAGGCGTAGCCCAGCCGGTAGTTCACGAAACCGGAGTCGTAGACGTACTGCAGGATCGGGGCGGCGGCACCCTCGGGGCCGCCCGTGCCGCCGGCCCACAGGATGTAGATCTGGTCGAAGACCTTCAGCGAGGCCAGGACCTGAAGGATGATCACCAGGCCGGTCGTGCGGTTCAGCAGCGGCAGCGTCATGGACACGAGCCGGCGGAAGGGGCCGGCGCCGTCGATGGCCGCGGCCTCGTAGATCGACTCGGGGATGGCCTGCAGCGCCGACAGGTACAGCAGGAAGTTGAAGCCCACGGTCCACCACACCGTGATGATCACGGTGGACAGCAGAGCCATGTTCGGATCGGTGAGCCAGCCCACGGTGGGCAGGCCCCACTGCGCCAGGGTGTTGTTGATGAACCCCAGGTCGTTCTGGAACAACCACTGCCAGATGAGCACGACCGTGGCGACGGGCAGCAGGAACGGCGCGAAGAAGGAGAAGCGCCACAGCCACTGGCCGCGCACCCCGGACTGCACCAGCAGCGCCATGCCGAGGGCGACGAGCACGAGCGGGACCGTGCTCATGACGGTGAACAGCAGGGTGTGCCCGAGGGTGCGCCACACCTGGGAGTCGCCGAGGAGCTCGGCGTAGTTGTCCAGGCCGACGAACTGGGCGGGCCTGCCGGCGAGGCTGACGTCGAAGAAGCTCATCCCCAGCCCGTACAGGACGGGGATGATCGTGAAGAGGGCGTAGACGACGAGGAAGGGCAGGACGAACCAGAACCCGCCGCGGTTGGTCGTCAGGCTGTTCTTGGGGACGCGGCCGTCCAGCGGCCGGGCGGGCCCGGGCGAGACGGTGGACGTCGTCGTGGTGGTGGCCATGTCGGTGTCCTCCTCAGACCGGGCTCGGGGTGGCGAGCTGCTTGTTCAACCACGCCTCGAGCTGGTCGACGGCCTCGTCGGGCGTGATGCTCTGCAGGTGCAGCGCAGCCAGGATCTGGCCGGCCTGGCCCATGAGGGACGAGCCCGATCCGGAGAAGTACGCGTCCGGGTCGAAGGCGATCTTGTCGGCCGCCTCGCGGTAGTTCGACTGCGGTGTCAGCGCCAGGTACTCCTGGGACTCGCTCACCGGGCCGTAGGCGGGGATGTGCCCGCCCTCGCCCCACGACAGCGAGTTCTTCAGCGCCGAGGCGACGAAGAGGTAGGCGTTGCGCCGGCTCTCCTCGTCCAGGTCGCGCTGGCGCGGCAGCACGAAGCTGTGCCCGTCGCCGCGCACCGCATCGGTGCCGTACAGCTGCGGGAACTCCTGCATGGAGAACGGCGTGCCGGTGGTCAGGAAGGTGCTGACCTCCCACTCGCCGGTCAGCAGGATGCCTGCCTGGCCCGAGCCGAACACGGCGATGGCGCCGGCCGCGTCCGCCGTCTGCGAGACGACCTCGCCGTCGGTGAACTCCTGCATGAAGGTCAGGACCTCGATCATCTTCTCGCGGTCGAACTGCGCGGTCCCGCCGGGGGGCAGCTCCAGTGTCCCGCCGTTCTGGCTGTACAGCGTCCAGAACATCATCCAGTTCACGAAGGCGTCGGCGGCGGCGTAGGCGATGCCGTTGCCGCCGGTGACCTCCGCGCAGCGGCGGCCGAACTCGATCAGCTCCTGGGGGCTGTTGATCGGGTTGAGCTTCCCGTCGGGGCCCAGCAGGCCCGCCGCGTCGCAGATCTCCGTGTTGTAGAACAGCACGAAGGGGTGCGAGTCCAGCGGCACGGCGAACAGCTCGCCGTTCACGGTGGCCTTCTGCCACAGCGGGGCGGGAAAGTCCGCCTCGGTGATGCCCAGCTCCGCCAGTTCGTCCAGGTCGAACGGCTCCAGCAGGTGCTCGGCGAACGTGGGCAGGCGCGACAGGTGCATGGACGCCACGTCCGGCGGCCGCCCGCCGGCCGCCGCCATGGCCAGCTTCGTGTAGTACGGCGAGCCCCAGGCCAGCGTCGTGGCCGTCACGTCGATCTCGGGGTGCTCGGCGCGGAAGGCGTCGACCAGCCCGATCATGCGCAGGCCGTCGCCGCCGGCGAAGAAGTTCCAGTACTGCAGGGACGACTCCGCGCCCACCGACGTGATCGGTGTGGCGCAGGAGCCCAGGACGCCCGTGCCCGCCAGTCCGGCAGTCAGAGCGGTACCGCGCAGGAACGCGCGGCGAGATGGTGCGGTCACCCTCGACCTCCTCCTTGCAACGTTGGAAGACAAGGTGGCACGGGGGTTGTCGTGAGGTCAAGCCGCTCGACGACACCGGTCTGTGCCACGATTCGGCCATGCCAGCGACCCGCGCGACGACGCTCAAGGACGTCGCCGCGGCGGCGGGCGTCTCGATCAAGACGGTCTCCAACGTCGTCAACGACCACCCGCACGTGCGCCCGGAGATGCGCGAGCGCGTGCGCGCCTTCATCGAGCAGCTGGACTACCGCCCCAACGGGATGGGCCGTCAGCTCCGCCAGGGCCGCAGCGGCCTGATCGCGCTGGCCGTCCCGCACGTCACCAGCCCCTACTACGGCGAGCTCACCAGCGCCCTCGTCGACGCGGCCCGCGAGCGGGGGCTGACCCTGCTCGTGGAGCAGACGGACGCCGACCCCGTCCGCGAGCGCCAGGCCGCCGAGGGGTTCGGGGTGCGCATGGTGGACGGGCTGGTGTTCGTGCCCCTGAACATCCCCACCGGCGTGCTCGCCGAGCGGCGCGACCGGACCCCCGCGGTGCTCATCGGCGAGAACGGCGAGGGCGCCGACGCCGACCGCGTCACCATCGACTCCACCGCCATCGGCGACCTGGCCACCACCCACCTGCTCCAGCTCGGCCGCCGCCGCGTGGCGTTCCTCGGCGACAAGGACGCCGAGCGCTCCCCGGTGCTCGCCCAGCGCGTCGCCGGGTACCGGCGCGCGCTGCAGCGGGCCGGGGTCGACGTCGACCCGCAGCTCCTGCAGCCGACGCCGGAGTGGGAGCGCGGCCACGGCCACGACGGCACGGCCGAGCTGCTCGCCGCCCGCCCCGACGTGGACGCGATCTTCGCCGCCAACGACCTGCTCGCCTTCGGCGCCCTGCACGCCCTGCGCCGCCTGGGCCGCCGCGTGCCCGAGGACGTCGCGGTCGTCGGGGTCGACGACGTGGAGGAGTCGCGCTTCTGCGCCCCCACCCTCACCACCGTCGCCATCGACCGCACCTCGCTCGCCCGGCAGGCGCTGGCGCTGCTGGCCGAGCGCCTCGACGGGCTGGACGTGCCGGCGCGCACCCTGACCGCCGAGCACCACCTCGTGGTCCGGGAGAGCACCGGCGGCTGACCCGTCCGGTCGATCGGTGCCGCGAGCGCGGCGTGCGGCAGGATCGTGCCGTGCGAGCCGTGCAGATCACCGCCACCGGCGGCCCGGAGGTCCTCACCGTCGCCGACCTGCCGGAGCCGGAGCCCGGCCCGGGGCAGGTGCTCGTCGCCGTGGAGGCCGCGGGCGTCAACTTCATCGACACCTACCGCCGCAGCGGGGTGTACCCGCTGGCGCTGCCCGCCGTGCTCGGCAGCGAGGGGGCCGGTCGCGTCGTGCGCGCCGGCGAGGGCGTCGAGGGGTTCGCCCCCGGTGACCTCGTGGCGTGGAAGGAGGGGGCCGGCAGCTGCGCGGAGCGGGTCGTCGTCGCCGCCGCCGAGCTGGTCCCCGTGCCCGACGGCGTGGACGCGCGCACCGCGGCGGCCGTGCTGCTCCAGGGGCTGACCGCGCACTACCTCGCCACCGACACCTTCCGCGTCACCGACGGCACCTGGGCCCTCGTGCACGCCGCCGCCGGCGGGGTGGGCCTGCTGTTGACGCAGCTGGTGCGGCTGCGCGGCGGGCGGGTGCTCGCCACCACGTCCACCGAGGAGAAGGCCGACCTGGCGCGCGCCGCCGGCGCCGAGGAGGTCGTGCGCTACGCCGGCGCCGCGGCCCGCGCCCGCGAGCTGACCGGCGGCCGCGGCGTCGACGTCGTCTACGACGGCGTCGGCAGGGACACCTTCGACGGCTCGCTGAGCGCGCTGCGCCCGCGCGGCCTGCTCGCCCTGTACGGCGCTTCGTCCGGGCAGGTGCCCCCGTTCGACGTGCAGCGGCTCAACGCCGCCGGCTCGCTGTTCCTGACCCGGCCCACGCTGGCGTCGTACACGCAGGACCGCGCCGAGCTGCTGGCGCGCACCGGCGAGCTGTTCGCCCTGGTCGCGGACGGGCGCCTCGACGTGCGGATCGGGGCGACGTACCCGCTGGCCGACGCCCGGCGCGCGCACGAGGACCTCGAGGGCCGGCGCACCACGGGCAAGCTCCTGCTGCTGCCCTGAGGCCGCCCCGCCGGAGGGAGCCGGCTCAGGCGTCCCCGTGCGCGGTGCCGCGGCGCACCGCCGTGCTCCCGGACGCTCCGCCCTCGTGGGACCCGTCACCGTGGGCTCCGTCCCCGTGCGCGCCGCGGCCTCCCCGCAGGCGCCCGACGAGGGTCACCACGAGCACGACCAGCGCGCCGACGACCAGCCCGGCGAGCGCGCTGCCCAGCGTGTTGGTCGTCCAGCCCAGGACGCCGCCGAGCGCCCCGGTGGCCTCGTGGACCGCCTCCTCCGCGTGGTGCACCAGCCCGTAGGGGGCGTGCAGGCCCAGCTCGTCGGCGCCCACCAGCAGGATGTGCCCACCGACCCACAGCATCGCGGCGGTCCCGACGACGGTCAGGGCGGTCAGCAGGCGCGGCATCCCCTTCACCAGGGCGTGCCCGAGCCGCGCCACGGCGCCGCCGGAGGAGCGGGACAGGCGCAGCCCCACGTCGTCCATCTTCACGATCAGCCCCACCACGCCGTACACCAGGGCGGTGATGAGCACCGCCACCACGGCCAGGACCACGGCCCGGGTGACGAACGGCTCCTCGGTGACCTGGTCGAGCGAGATGACCATGATCTCCGCGGACAGGATGAAGTCGGTGCGCACGGCCCCGGAGACGATGGTGTCCTCGTCCGCCAGCTGCTCACCGCCGCCGTGCCCGTGGCCGTGGCCGCTGAGCTTGCCCCAGATCTTCTCCGCGCCCTCGTAGCAGAGGTACGCCCCGCCGAGCATGAGGATGGGGGTGAGCAGGAACGGCAGGAACTGGCTCAGCAGCAGCACCGCGGGCAGGATCAGCAGCAGCTTGTTGCGCAGCGAGCCCAGCGCGATGCGCCGGACGATCGGCAGCTCGCGCTCGGCCGCCAGGCCCCGCACGTACTGGGGGGTCACGGCCGTGTCGTCGACGACGACGCCGGCGGCCTTCACCCCGGCCCGCGCCGCCGCGGTGCCGATGTCGTCGACGGACGCGGCGGCGGCTCGCGCCAGCACCGCCACGTCGTCGAGCAGGGCCACGAGTCCACCGCTCACGGGAAGGTCCTCTCCGTCCGGCCGGCCCCTGGGGCGGGTGCCGGTCGTGCCCATGGTGTCCGCCCGGCGCCCCGGGCGCACCCGGCGGGGGTCAGCCCGCCCGGCCGGACAGCACGCAGAACTCGTTGCCCTCCGGGTCGGCCAGCACCACCCAGCTGACGCGCCGGTGCTGGCCGACGCCCACCGGCCGGGCGCCGGCCTCGCGGGCGGCGCGCACGACCCGGTCCTGGCCCGGCGGCGGGGAGGTGGGCCGCACGTCCAGGTGCCAGCGGTTCTTCACCGCGTGCGGCGTCGCGGTGCGCACGAACTCCAGGTACGGCCCGCGCCGGCCCTCGCGCAGCGCCGCGGCCGCCGGGTCCGAGCGCACGACGTCCCAGCCGGTCAGCGGCGCCCAGAAGGCGGCCAGCGCCGGCGGGCGCAGCGCCTGCACCACGACGGCCGCCACCCGCCCGCAGCCCTCGTACTGCGGGCGCGGGTCCAGCACGCAGAACTCGTTGCCCTCCGGGTCCGCCAGCACCACCCACGGGGCGTCGCCCTGCCCGACGTCGGCGCGCCGGGCGCCGGTGTCGAGCAGGAACTGCACCGTCTCGCGCTGCTCGGCGGGGGAGGAGGTGTCCAGGTCCAGGTGCACGCGGTTGGGCCCGGTCTTGGCGTCGCGCACCGGCACGAACACCAGCGGGACCCCGGGCTCGCCCTCGGGCGGGTCGACGTCCACCTCGCCGGCGTCGGCGTGACCGAGGCGCCAGTCCAGCGCGCGGGCCCACCAGCGCGCCAGGGCGGGCGGGTCGGCCGCGTCCACCGTGACCGACGCCAGCCGGGCCCCGGCCCCGGGTGCGACGCCGGGCGCGGGCACCACGGCGGCTACTGCCCGCGGCCGGTCTGCTGCTGCAGCTCGTCGATCAGCTCGGAGGCCTGCGCCTTCGTCAGGTCCTCGGGCAGGTCGCGACCGGCCTCGCGGGCCAGGGTCTGCAGGTAGCTCTGCTGCGGGCCGGTCATCGGCTCGTCGCCGGTGACCCAGGTCTCCGGGTCCTTCTCGGCGTTCTGCGTCGGGTCCGGGGTCTCGTTCTCGCTCACGCGCCAGACGCTACGACGCGGCCCCGACGCGCGCCCGGTGAGCGCGGCCGCGGGGGCACCCGGGCCGGCGGCCGCGGCACCGGGCGGGTGGGCACCCTCCCGGTGCACCGGGGCGAACCACCCGAACGGATCAGCGGATCACCCACCCGGCCCCCTCCCGAATCACTAGTCTCACCCCCGGCGACGAGCCGTCACCGTCGGGTGGCGAGCCGTCGGAGGAGACGAAGCCAACGGGGGAGACCGTCGTGAACGAGCCCGCGCCCGCCACCAGCCGCCAGGAGTGGGCCGACGCGGCCAAGGGCGCCAGCGTGGCGCTCGTCGTGCTGGGGCACGTCACGTGGTTCCACTACCTGCCGGTCGTCGAGCGCGCCTGGCCCGGTGCCTCGGGCGCGCAGTGGCTGTGGTCGATGTTCAACGAGGTGCTGCGCCCGCTGCGCATGCCGCTCTTCTTCGTCGTGGCCGGCTTCTTCGCGGTGCGGGCCCTGCAGCGCCCCTGGTCGCTGGTGCTGCGCCCGCGCGTGGGCACCTACGCCTACCTGCACGTGGTGTGGCTGCTCCTGTGGACCCTCACCGCGCTGGCCGTCGGCGCGCTCGCCGGCGGTGGGCTCGAGGCCGGCGGCCTCGGCCTCGTCGTGCCCACGGACCCCGCCGGGTGGCTCACCGCCGGCCTCGCCGGAGGGGTGGGCCCCTGGTTCCTCTACGCGCTCGCCCTGTACTTCGCGATCGGCAAGCTCACCGCCCGCCTGCCCCGGGCCGTCGTCGTCGCCGCGGCGGCCGCGCTCGCCCTGGCCTCCTTCGCCGCCTGGCTGCCGACGCCCGTGTGGTCGGAGCCGGTCCTGCGCAACGGCGTGTGGTACTTCCTCGGCTCCGCGTGCGCCGGCCGGCTGCGGGAGCTGGCCGCCCGCCCGCGACCGCTGCGGGCGGCGGCCGCCGCCACCGGGCTGCTCGGCGCCGGTGTCCTGCTGTGGCGGCTGGACCCGGGGGTCGTCGGCCAGGCCCTGGCCGAGCTGCCGCTGCGGCTGCTCGCGGTGATCGCCGGCGTCCTGCTCGCGGTGCAGCTGACCGCCTCACTGCCCCGGCTGGCCGCGCCCTGGGTGCGCCTGGGCCGCCGGACCCTGCCGGTGTACGTGCTGCACCCCGTCCTGCTGTTCGCGCTGCACCCGGTGCTGCTCGTCCTCGACGAGCGGCTGCTGAGCGCCCTGCCCGGCCCGCTGCCGCAGGTCGCCGCCCTGCTCTACCCGCCGGTGCTGTCGGCGGCGCTCGTCCTGGGGTCCGTGGGCGTGCACGCGCTGCTGCTGCGCGCCGGGGCCTCGTGGCTGTTCGCCCTGCCGGGTGGTCCCCGCTCCGTGCAGCTGCCTCGGCCCGCCGCGGTCCACCCGCCGGTGCCCGCCCAGCCCGGCCACCCCGTGCATCCCCCTCGGCCCGCCGCGGTCCGTCCGCCGGAGGCCGGGTCCGGCCGGCCCACCCCGTAGCGCCCCGGGGCCCGCCCCGGCTCTCCGCGGCCGCCGGGGGCGGCGCCCTAGGATCGCTCCATGACCCACGTCCTGTCCGCGGTGGCCTGGCCCTACGCCAACGGCCCCCGCCACATCGGCCACGTCGCCGGCTTCGGCGTCCCCTCCGACGTGTTCAGCCGGTACATGCGGATGGCGGGTCACGACGTCCTCATGGTCTCGGGCACCGACGAGCACGGCACCCCGATCCTCGTGCAGGCCGAGCAGGAGGGCGTGAGCCCCCAGGAGCTGGCGGACCGCTACAACCGCGTCATCGCCGAGGACCTGCACGGCCTGGGCCTGGCCTACGACCTGTTCACCCGCACCACCACGCGCAACCACTACGCGGTGGTGCAGGAGATGTTCCGCACCGTGCACCGCAACGGGTACATGGTCCCGAAGAAGGGCATGGGCGCCATCTCCCCGTCCACGGGGCGCACCCTGCCGGACCGCTACGTCGAGGGCACCTGCCCCATCTGCGGCTTCGACGGCGCCCGCGGCGACCAGTGCGACAACTGCGGCAACCAGCTGGACGCGATCGAGCTGAAGAACCCCCGCAGCCGCATCAACGGCGAGACGCCGCTGTTCGTGGAGACGGAGCACTTCTACCTGGACCTGCCGGCGCTGGCCGACGCGCTCGGCTCGTGGCTGCAGACGCGCGCGGAGTCGGGCCGCTGGCGGCCCAACGTGCTGAAGTTCTCCCAGAACCTGCTGGAGGACCTCAAGCCGCGCGCCATGACCCGCGACATCGACTGGGGCATCCCGGTGCCGCTGCCCGGGTGGGAGGACAACCCCGCCAAGCGGCTGTACGTGTGGTTCGACGCCGTCATCGGCTACCTGTCGGCGTCGGTGGAGTGGGCGCGCCGCTCCGGCGACGACGACGCCTGGCGGGCCTGGTGGACGGACCCGTCCGCGCAGTCGTACTACTTCATGGGCAAGGACAACATCACCTTCCACTCCCAGATCTGGCCGGCCGAGCTGCTGGCCCACGACGGGCTGGGCGCGCGGGGCGGTGAGCCCGGCCGGTTCGGGGCGCTGAACCTGCCCAGCGAGGTGGTGGCCAGCGAGTTCCTCACCATGGAGGGCAGGCAGTTCTCCTCCAGCCGCGGTGTCGTCATCTACGTGCGCGACGTCCTGGCCCGCTACCAGCCTGACGCGCTGCGGTACTTCATCTCCGCGGCCGGCCCGGAGAACAACGACGCCGACTTCACCTGGCAGGAGTTCGCCACCCGCACCAACTCCGAGCTGGTCGCCGGCTGGGGCAACCTCGTCAACCGCACCGCCAGCCTGATCGCCAAGAACGTCGGCTCGATCCCCGAGGCGGGTGAGCGCACCGACGCCGACCGGCGGGTGCTGGAGACCACGGGCCGGGCCTTCGGCACGGTCGGCGGCCTCATCGAGGCGCACCGCCAGCGCGCGGCGATCTCCGAGGCGATGCGCGTGGTCGGCGAGGTCAACAAGTACCTCACCGAGCAGGAGCCCTGGAAGATCAAGAACTCCGACCCGGAGCGGATGCGCTCGGTGCTGCACGTCACGGCCCAGGCCGTCTCGGACTGCCGCACGCTGCTCTCGCCGTTCCTGCCCCACTCGGCGCAGGCGGTGCACGAGGTCCTCGGCGGCACCGGCACCGTCTCGCCGATGCCGCAGCTGCGCGAGGTCACCGACCTCGACGACGCGTCGCGCTCGTACCCCGTCCTCACCGGCGACTACCGGCGCGGTGAGAACCTGCCGGGGTGGGGGTCCGTGCGCGTGGTGCCCGGCACGCCCGTGGCGCCGCCGAAGCCGGTCTTCACGAAGCTGGACATCGACGCGGTGGTCGAGGAGGAGCACCGCCGGCTGCGGGGCGAGGACCCCGACGCCGGGTGAGCCCGCGCGAGACGTCCAGGCCGCCGGCGCCGGAGCCCCTGCCGGTGCCGGTGGCGGACAACCACACCCACCTCGACCTCGAGGCGTCCGAGGCGGAGGTCGCCGCGCTGCTGGCGGCCGCCGCCGAGGCGGGGGTGCCGCGCTCGGTGCAGATCGGCTGCGACCTGCCCGCCGCCCGCTGGACCGTCGAGGCCGTCGAGCGGCACCCGCAGCTGCTGGGCGGGGTGGCGATCCACCCCAACGAGGTGCCCGGCCTCGTCGAGCGCGGTGAGCTGGACGCGGCCCTGGCCGAGGTCCGCGAGCTCGCCCGGCACCCGCGCGTGCGGGTGGTGGGGGAGACGGGGCTGGACTTCTTCCGCACCCCGCCGCAGCAGTGGCACCTGCAGGAGGAGTCCTTCCGCGCGCACATCGCCCTGGCCAAGGAGCTGGGCCTGGCGCTGCAGATCCACGACCGCGACGCCCACGACGCGGTCCTGCGCGTGCTGGCCGAGGAGGGCGCCCCGGAGCGCACGGTCTTCCACTGCTTCTCCGGCGACGCGGCGATGGCGCGCGCGTGCGCGCAGGCCGGCTACTACCTGTCCTTCGCCGGCACCGTGACGTTCAAGAACGCCGAGCCGCTGCGCGAGGCCCTGCGCGCCGCGCCCCACGACCGGATCATGGTGGAGACCGACGCGCCGTACCTGACGCCGGTGCCGCACCGCGGCCGGCCCAACGCCGGCTACCTCGTCCCGCTGACCGTGCGCTCGATGGCCGAGACCCTCGGGACGGACCTGGAGCAGCTGTGCGGGCAGCTGGCCGCGACCACGGAGGCCGTCTACGGGCCCTGGTGAGCTGCGTCACCCCGAGCTCGCCGGGCGGGGCCGCGCCCGCCCGGCGGCGCCGCGCCCGAACGCGCTGCACCGCAGAGCCTCCCCCCGGTGATCACGTTCCGTCCACGGCGCGACCCCGCGTGATCACTCGCCGTGACCGCGCTCCAGGGATCACGGGAACTTGTCGAAACGGTGTCAGCGCGGTTACGGTCCCGCGCAGTCGGCCGGATCGAGCAGGCCGGTCGCCACGGCCGACGTGGGGGACGGGGGTCCCCCTCACACCGGTCCGCGCCCGCGCTCGTGCCCGGGAAGCACGTCGAAGGACTCCTCGTGCAGTTGCGCACCCTCCTCCCCGCCACGTCCCGCACCGTCCGCGTCGCCGCCGGAGGCACCGTCCTCGCGGCCGTGCTCGGCGGTGCCGTGGCGTTCACCGCCCTCGACAAGGACGTCACCCTCGACGCCGACGGCTCGCGCACCGAGCTGAGCGTCTTCGGCGGCACCGTCGCCGACGTCCTCGAGTCCGAGGGCGTCGAGGTCGGCCCCCACGACATCGTCGCCCCCGCCGTCGACACCCCCGTCGTCGACGGCACCGACATCGTCGTGCGCTACGGCCGGCAGCTGACCCTCACCGTCGACGGCGAGCAGCAGGTCCGCTGGACCACCGCCCGCACCGTCGAGGAGGCCCTCGCCGACCTGGACGTGCGCGCCGACGGCGCCAAGCTGTCCGCCTCCCGCTCGCAGCCCCTGGGGCGCGCGGGCCTGGCGCTGGACGTGGTGACCCCCAAGGCCGCCGTCGTCGTCGCCGACGGCCAGGAGCGCGCGGTGACCACCACGGCCACCGACGTCGCCGCCCTGCTCGCCGAGACGGGCGTCACCGTCCGCGAGGGCGACGAGGTCTCCGTGGACACCGCCGCGCGCGTGACCCCCGAGATGCGCGTGCAGGTCGTGCGCGTGGACCGCTCGCAGAGCACCGAGCAGGTCGCGATCGCCCACGGCAGCCGCACCGAGCGCACCGACGCCCTGTACGAGGGCGAGCGGAAGGTCGTCACCGAGGGCGTGGACGGCTCCAAGACCGTCACCTTCGACGACGTCTTCCGCGACGGCGTGCGCGTCAGCCACGACGCCGTCGGCGAGACCGTCGACGTCCAGCCCGTCGAGGAGGTCGTGCAGGTCGGCACGAAGGAGAAGCCCGCCCCGGCGCCCGCCGCCGCGAGCAGCTCCTCGTCGTCCTCCGGCGGCGGCTCCGTCGGCGGCGGCGTGGACTCGCTGAACTGGGCCGCCCTGGCCGCCTGCGAGTCCGGCGGGAACCCGGGCATCGTCTCCGCCAGCGGCAAGTACCACGGCCTGTACCAGTTCAGCGTGCAGACCTGGCGCTCCGTCGGCGGCAGCGGCCTGCCCAGCCAGGCGTCGGCCGGCGAGCAGACCTACCGGGCCAAGCTGCTGTACCAGCGCTCCGGTGCCGGACAATGGCCCACGTGCGGCAAGCGTCTCTGACCACGACCACCCGGACCACCCGGACCACCCGCCCGGCCGAGCGCCCGGCGAGCTCCGCGACCACCCGCCCGGCGGGGGCCCCGTGTCCCTGCTGAGCGCCGGGGACGTGCGCGAGCTCGCCGGGCGCCTCGGCGTGCGGCCCACGAAGACCCTCGGCCAGAACTTCGTCGTCGACGCCAACACCGTGCGCCGCATCGTGCGCGTGGCGGGCCTGGAGCCCGGGGACGTCGTCGTGGAGGTCGGTCCCGGGCTCGGCTCGCTGACCCTGGCCCTGCTCGAGGTCGTCGACCGGGTCGTCGCCGTCGAGATCGACCCCGTGCTGGCCGCCGAGCTGCCCGCCACCGTCGCCGCCCGCGCCCGCCCCGGCGCCGACCTGGAGGTGGTGCTGGCCGACGCGGTGGCCGTCACCGAGCTGCCCGGTCCGGCCCCCACCGCCCTCGTGGCGAACCTGCCCTACAACGTGGCCGTGCCGGTGCTGCTGACGATGCTGGCCCGCTTCCCGTCCCTGCGGCACGGCCTGGTCATGGTCCAGTCCGAGGTCGCCGACCGCCTCGTGGCCCCGCCGGGCAGCCGCACCTACGGCGTCCCCAGCGCCAAGACCGCCTGGTACGCCGAGGCCCGGCGCGCCGGGGCCGTGCCGCCGCCGGTGTTCTGGCCCGTGCCGCGGGTGGACTCCGGGCTGGTGGCCTTCACCCGCCGCCCCGCCCCGGCGACCACCGCGAGCCGCGAGGAGGTCTTCGCCGTCGTCGACGCCGCCTTCGCGCAGCGCCGCAAGACCCTGCGCGCAGCCCTGGCCGGCTGGGCCGGCTCACCCGCCGCCGCCGAGAGCGCCCTGCGCGCCGCCGGCGTCGACCCCGCGGCGCGCGGCGAGCAGCTCGACGTGGCCGCCTTCGCCCGGATCGCGGCGCACCGGCCCGCCGCCGGGACGCCGTAGGGTCTGACCCCGTGCTCAGCAGTCCCGCGCGGGAGTCCGTCACCGCCCGCGCCCCGGCCAAGGTCAACCTCCTCCTGGAGGTCGGGCCGCGCCGCGACGACGGCTACCACGACCTCGTCACCGTGTTCCAGGCCCTGGACCTGACCGAGGACGTCACCGCCACCGAGGCCGACACCTTCTCCGTGGAGGTGACCGGCACCGGGGGCGTCGACGCGTCCGGCGTGCCGCTGGACGAGCGCAACCTCGCGCTGCGGGCCGCCCTGCTGCTGGCCGCCCGCGCCGGCGTGGACCGCGGCGCCCACCTGAGCGTGCGCAAGGGCGTGCCGGTCGCCGGCGGCATGGCGGGCGGCTCCGCCGACGCCGCCGCGGCGCTCGTCGCCTGCGACGCCCTGTGGGACCTGCACCTGGGCCTGGACGCCCTGGCCGAGCTGGGCTCCGAGCTCGGCGCCGACGTGCCCTTCTGCCTGCACGGGCGCACCGCCGTGGGCACCGGCCGCGGTGACCGCCTCGTGCCGGTGCTGACCACCACGTCCTTCCACTGGGTGCTCGTGCTCGCCGGGCGGGGCCTGAGCACCCCGGAGGTCTTCGCCGAGTGCGACCGGCTGCGGGAGGCGTCGGGGGGGCCGGTGCCCGAGGCCGACGCCGGCGAGAGGCTGCGCGCGGTGGAGGCCGCGATGCGCTCCGGCGACCCGGCCACCCTCGGGCGGGCGCTGGCCAACGACCTGCAGGAGGCGGCCTGCTCGCTGGCCCCCGAGCTGACCGGCACGCTCGCCGCCGGGGCCGAGGCCGGGGCGCTGGCCGGCCTGGTCTCCGGCTCCGGCCCCACGGTCGCCCTCCTGGCCGCCTCCGCCCCCGACGCCCGCCGCCTCGCCGCGCGGCTGCGGCCCCGCTTCGGCGAGCGGGTGCGCACCGCCACCGGCCCCGTGCCCGGCGCCCGGGTGCTCGAGGCCGTCCGCGCCCGCTGAGCCCCACGCCCCCACCGCCCCACCGCCGTCCCCACCACCGCACCCACCCGCAGGAGGAGCACCGTGCCCGCAGCCAACCTGGTCAGCGCCGAGGCCCTGACCGTCGTGCACGGCTCGCGCACGCTGCTCGACCGCGTCTCCCTGGGTGTGTCCGAGGGGGACCGGATCGGCGTCGTCGGCCGCAACGGCGACGGCAAGTCCACCCTGCTGCGCCTGCTCGCCAAGCAGCAGGAACCCGACGGCGGACGCGTCACCCACACCGGCGGGCTGCGCATGAGCATGCTCGCGCAGGCCGACGCGCTGCCGCCGGCGACCACCGTGCGCGAAGCCGTCCTGGGCGACCTGCCCGAGCACGCCTGGGCCTCCCAGCCGCGCGTGCGCGACGTCGTCGCCGGCCTGCTGGGCGACCTGGACGCCTCCGACGTCGGCGGCCTCGACACCGCCGTCGGCACCCTGTCCGGCGGCCAGCGCCGCCGCGTCGGCCTGGCGGCCCTGCTGGCCGCCGACCCCGCCGGCGAGCTCCTCGTCCTCGACGAGCCCACCAACCACCTCGACGTCGAGGGCGTCGCCTGGCTCGCCGAGCACCTGCGCACCCGCTGGGCGCCCGGCTCCGGCGCCCTGCTGGTCGTCACCCACGACCGCTGGTTCCTCGACGCCGTGTGCGAACGCGTCTGGGAGGTCCACGACGGGGTCGTCGACCCCTACGACGGCGGGTACGCCGCCTACGTGCTCACCCGCGCCGAGCGCGCCCGCGTGGCGGCCGTCACCGAGGAGCGCCGGCAGAACCTGCTGCGCAAGGAGCTGGCGTGGCTGCGCCGCGGTGCGCCCGCCCGCACCAGCAAGCCGCGCTTCCGCATCGAGGCCGCCAACGCCCTCATCGAGGACGTCCCGCCGCTGCGCGACTCCGTGGAGCTGGCCCGGATGGCCACCACGCGCCTGGGCAAGGACGTCGTCGACCTCGAGGACGTCTCGCTGTCCTACGGCACCAAGCGGCTGCTGGACCGCGTGACCTGGCGGCTGGGCCCGGGTGACCGCGTCGGGGTGGTCGGCGTCAACGGCGCCGGCAAGTCCACCGTGCTGGGGCTGGTGAACGGCACGGTGCAGCCGGACTCGGGCCGGGTCAAGCGGGGCAGCACCGTCGTGGTCGCCACCCTCTCGCAGGAGGTCCGCGAGCTCGACGAGGTCGGTGACCTGCGCGCCCTGGAGGCCGTGGACAAGGTCGCCAGCCACGTGCGCCTGGGGGACCGGGACGTGCCCGCCGGGCAGCTGCTGGAGCGCCTGGGCTTCACCGCCCAGCGCGCCTGGACGCGCGTGGACGACCTCTCCGGCGGCGAGCGCCGCCGCCTGCAGCTGCTGCGGCTGCTCATGGCCGAGCCGAACGTGCTGCTGCTGGACGAGCCGACCAACGACCTCGACACCGACACCCTCGCCGCCGTGGAGGACCTGCTGGACGGCTGGCCCGGCACCCTCGTCGTCGTCAGCCACGACCGCTACCTGCTGGAGCGGATCACCGACCGGCAGGTGGCGCTGCTCGGCGACGGCACCGTGCGCGACCTGCCCGGCGGGGTGGAGGAGTACCTGCAGCGGCGGGCGCGGGCCAAGGCTGCGCAGGTGGCGGCCCCGGTGGGTGGCGCGGGTGGTGGCGCTGCGCGCCGGCCCGCCGCCGACGGGGCCGCGGTGCGGGCGGCGCGCAAGGAGATGGCCCGTGTCGAGCGCCAGCTCGACCGCCTGGCGCAGCAGGAGGAGCGGCTGCACGCCGAGCTGGCCGAGCGCGCCACCGACCTGGCGGCCGTCACCGAGCTGGACGGCCGGCTGCGCGCCCTGACCGCCGAGCGCGAGGAGCTCGAGCGGCTGTGGATGGAGGCGTCCGAGCTCGTCGAGTGAGGCCGGTCCGCGTCCCCGCGGCGACACGACCCGTGGTCACCCCCCGTGATGCGGTTACCACGTTGCGCTGAACGGGTGGGGCCGTCCGGGGGGAACGGCGCGAACACGCCCGGACGGGCGCGGAACTCTTGCGCCGTCCAGGTGACGTTCCCCTACGCTGTGCGGCGCCGCGCGGTCCCATGGGGGTGGGGTCGCGCAGGTGGCCGAGCCGGCGAACCGGCGATCCGATCGAGTCCAGGGGGGACTTTGAGCATCAGCGACGCGCCCGGATCCAGGACACGGCCCGGTGAGCTGGAGGACCGGCTCCTGGGCACCTCACCGGCGGACGAGCAGGCCGACGCGGCACGTCGCGAACGGCTCCTGCTGCCCCGGCAGCGCACCACGCTCGGCCTGCCCGAGCGCACACCCGCCTGGCAGCGCAGCTACGTGCAGAAGATCATCGCCCTGGACGCGGCCGTGGCGGCGCTGGCCGCCTTCACCGGCTTCTTCGCCCGCTTCAACGGGCGCCCGGCCGACCTGGACAGCACCGCCGGCCGCGCGGTCGTCGCCTGCGCCGTGCTGCTGCCCCTGATCTGGGTGGCCGCCATGGGCGTCGCCCGGACCTACGAACCGCGCTTCCTCGGCGTGGGCTCCGAGGAGTTCCACCGCGTGCTGTCCGCGGCGCTCGCCGTCGTGGCCCTCGTCGGCACCTCCTCCTGGGCCTTCAACCTCGACGTCGCCCGCGGGTACGTCGTCGTCGCCTTCCCCGTGGCCACCGTGCTCACCCTGGTGGGCCGCTACGCGGTGCGCCGCCGCCTGCACGAGCGCCGCACCCGCGGCGAGGCGGGGCAGAGCGTGGTGGCGGTCGGTCACCGGGCCGCCGTGGCCGGCATGGCCCGCCAGCTGCACCGCGCCTCGTACCACGGCATGCGCATCGTGGGCGCCTGCGTGCCGGGCGGGAAGGGCGACGCGGTGGAGGACGCCGAGCTGGACGAGCTGGGCATCCCCGTCATCGGCAGCCTGGAGGAGGTGCGCCACGCCGTCACCAGCGTCGACGCCGACGTCGTGGCCGTCACCTCCTGCCCCGAGCTGGACGGCCCGGCCCTGCGCCGCCTCGGCTGGGAGCTGGAGGCCACCCGCGCCGACATGGTCGTCGCCCCGGCGCTGACCGAGGTGATCGGCCCGCGCGTGGCGATCCGCCCCGTGTGCGGGCTGCCGCTGCTGCACGTGGAGCGCCCCGAGCTGGACGGGGTGCGCCGCCTGGCCAAGACCACCGTGGACCGCACGGCGGCCGCGGTCGCCCTGCTGGTGCTCAGCCCCGCGCTGCTGGCCGTCGCGCTGCTGATCAAGCTCGACAGCAAGGGCCCGGTCTTCTTCAAGCAGCAGCGCGTCGGCAAGGACGGCAAGCTCTTCCCGATGTTCAAGTTCCGCTCGATGGTCACCGACGCGGAGAAGCTGCTCATCGACCTGCGCGAGAACACCGACGGCAACGGCGTGCTGTTCAAGATGAGGGTCGACCCGCGCATCACCCGCGTCGGCCGCGTCATGCGCCGCTACTCCGTCGACGAGCTGCCGCAGCTGATCAACGTGCTGCGCGGCGAGATGTCCCTCGTCGGCCCGCGCCCGCCGCTGCAGGCGGAGGTCGACAAGTACGGCTACGACATGCGCCGTCGCCTGCTGGTCAAGCCGGGTCTGACCGGCCTGTGGCAGATCAACGGCCGCTCCGACCTCGACTGGGACGAGTCGGTGCGCCTGGACGTGCGCTACGTGGAGAACTGGTCCTTCACGTTCGACTTCATGATCCTGTGGAAGACCGCGGGCGCGGTCCTGCGCGGCCGCGGCGCCTACTGACCCTCCCGCCGGCGCACCGCCCCGCGGCGCCCCCGCACCCACCGGGTGCGGGGGCGCCGCCGCGTCCGGGCGGGGCGGGTGGATCGGGGCGGGTGGATCGGGGCGGGTCGTCAGCAGGCGTCGCGGCCGCCTCAGCCCGCCGCGCCGGACCTCTCGAACGGCGCCGCCACCCGCCGCAGCAGCGTCGCCAGCGACCGGCGCTCCCGCTCGTCCAGCACCGCCAGCATCCGGTGCTCGGCGCGGACCAGGTCGGCCAGCGCGGCGTCGACCACCGCGGCGCCCTCCGCGGTCAGCCGCACCCGCACGCTGCGCCCGTCGTCGGGGGCGGGCCGGCGCTGCACCAGCCCCCGCCCGGCGAGGCGGTCCACCCGGTTCGTCATCGTGCCGCTGGTCACCAGCGTCTGGACGACCAGCTGCCCCGGGGACAGCTCGTGCGGGGCGCCCGCCCGCCGCAGCGCCGCCAGCACGTCGAACTCCCACGTCTCCAGCTCGTGCGCGGCGAACGCGTCGCGGCGCAACCGGTCCAGGTGGCGGGCCAGGCGGGCGACGCGGGAGAGGACCTCCAGCGGCTCGACGTCGAGCTGCGGGGTCTCGCGCCGCCACGCCGCGACGATGAGGTCGACCTCGTCGGCGTGCGGCTGCGCGCCCGGGGACCGGCCTGCGTCGCGTGCCACGGCAGCGACTCTAGGGCGTGCCCCGCTCCGGCTCCGCGGGCCGCTGCCGCCCCGCGGGCGGCGCGTCGTGGCCACGGTCGTGCTCGTGGTCGTCGTCGCGGGGGCGCACCGTCAGCCGGGGGGAGCGCTCCAGGCCCGTCAGCCCGTTCCACGCCAGGTTCACCAGGTGCGCCGCCACCTCCTCCTTGGGCGGCTCGCGCGTGTCCAGCCACCACTGGCCGGTGACCGCCACCATGCCGACGAGGCCCTGCGCGTACAGGGAGGCCGTCTGCGGCGGGAAGCCGCGGGCGGCGAACGCGTCCACCAGCAGGTGCTCCACCTGGCGGGCGATGTCCGAGATCGCGCTGGCGAAGGTGCCCGTGGCGGCGGCGGCGGGGGAGTCGCGCACGAGGATGCGGAAGCCCTCGGTGGAGCTCTCGATGTAGTCCAGCAGGGCCGTGATGGCCCGCTCCAGCAGCGTGCGGGGGCTGCCCCGCCCGGACAGGGCCCGGGTGATCGCCGACAGCAGGGAGGCGATCTCACGGTCCACCACGACCGCGTACAGCCCCTCCTTGCCGCCGAAGTGCTCGTACACCACCGGTTTCGACACGCCCGCGCGCGCGGCGATCTCCTCCACCGTGGTGCCCTCCACCCCGCGCTCGGCGAACAGGGCGCGGCCGATGCCGATGAGCTGCTCGCGGCGCTCCCCGCCGGTCATGCGGGAACGGGGGCGGGGGGGCACGCCACCATCCTGCCCCGCGCACCCGGCGCTGCGCCGACCGGGTGGTGGTGGGCGGCCCGCGGTGCCGGCGGGGACGCCCGCGGGGTGCTGGCAGGATGGTCCCGCGCCGGTCCGTCCGCGGACCGGGGCGCCCTCCCGGGTGGTGTAACGGCAGCACGGCGGGTTTTGGTCCCGTCCAGTAGGGGTTCGAATCCTCTCCCGGGAGCGTGGCGGGCTGGTCGGCCGGGCAGGGCCGGGCCGTTATCCTCGCCCAGGGGCCGCACTCCGGCCCTGCCTCCGCCGCCCCGAGCCCGCGAGGAGCGCGCCCCGCGTGAGCACTCCCCAGACCACCCCCGCCGACCCCACCGCCCCGCCGCCCGGCTCCCCGGGCCCGGCCCCCGCCGCCGTGGTGGTCCTGGCGGCCGGCGAAGGCACCCGCATGAGGTCGCAGCTGCCCAAGGTGCTGCACCCCCTCGGCGGTCGCCCCCTGCTCGCACACGCCGTGGCCGCCGCGCGCGCCACCGGGCCGCAGCACCTCGTCGTCGTGCTGCGCCACCAGGCCGAGAGGGTCGCGCAGGGCCTGCGCGACGCGGACCCCGACGCCGTCGTCGCCCTGCAGGACGACGTCCCCGGCACCGGCCGCGCCGTGCAGTGCGGCCTGGACGCCCTCCCGGCGGACCTGACCGGCACCGTCGTCGTCACCTACGGCGACGTGCCGCTGCTCTCGGCCGGCACGCTGCGCCGCCTCGTCGCCGCGCACACCGCCGGCGGCAACGCGATGACCGTCCTCACCGCCGAGCTCGCCGACCCCACCGGGTACGGGCGGGTGCTGCGCGACGGGCACGGCGTGCGCGCCATCGTGGAGCAGAAGGACGCCACCGAGGACGAGCGCGCGGTGCGCGAGGTCAACTCCGGCGTCTACGCCTTCGACGCGGCCGCCCTGCGCGCCGCGCTGGGCCGGGTCGGCCGCGACAACGCCGCCGGGGAGGTCTACCTGACGGACGTGCTCGGCCTGCTGCGCGCCGACGGGCACCGGGTCGAGGCGCTCGCGGTCACCGACGAGTGGGAGATCCGCGGCGTCAACGACCGCCTGCAGCTGGCGGAGCTGGCCGCCGAGGCCAACGCGCGCACGCTGCGCCGCTGGATGCTCGCCGGCGTCACCGTCACCGACCCGCGCACCACGTGGATCGACGCCGGCGTGGAGCTCGAGGCGGACGTCGTGCTCCTGCCGGGGGTGCAGCTGCACGGCCGCACCCGCGTCGCCGCGGGCGCCGTCGTCGGGCCGGACTGCACGCTCACCGACGTCGAGGTGGGCGCCGGGGCCGTGGTCGAGCGCACGCACGGCAGTTCCGCGGTGCTCGGCGAGGGCGCGCACGTGGGCCCGTTCGCCTACCTGCGACCGGGCACCCGCCTGGGCGCGGACGGCAGGATCGGCACGTTCGTGGAGACGAAGAACGCCGAGATCGGGCGCGGGTCCAAGGTGCCGCACCTGTCGTACGTGGGTGACGCCACGATCGGCGAGCACTCGAACATCGGCGCCGCCTCGGTCTTCGTCAACTACGACGGCGTGAGCAAGTCCCGCACCACCGTCGGCTCCCACGTGCGGATGGGGTCGGACACCATGTACGTCGCGCCGGTGACGGTCGGCGACGGTGCCTACTCGGGTGCCGGCACCGTCATCCGCAAGGACGTCCCCGCCGGGGCGCTGGCCGTCAGCGTCGCCCCGCAGCGCAACGTCGAGGGCTGGACCGTCCGCCACCGCCCCGGGACCCCGGCCGCCGAGGCGGCGCTGCGGGCCGCGGAGGACGCGGGCAGCACCGGCACCACCAGCAGCACGGGCGCCACCGAGGGCACCGGAGTCACCACCGAGGGCAGGGAGCAACGACCATGACCGGCATCACCACCACCGGCGAGAAGCGGATGATGCTCATCTCCGGGCGCGCGCACCCGGAGCTCGCGCGGGAGGTGTCCGCCGCGCTGGGCGCGGAACTGGTGCCCACCAGCGCCTACGACTTCGCGAACTCGGAGATCTACGTGCGCTTCGAGGAGAGCGTGCGCGGCTCCGACGCGTTCGTCATCCAGAGCCACACGGCGAACGTCAACCAGTGGATCATGGAGCACCTGATCATGGTGGACGCGCTGAAGCGGGCCTCCGCCAAGCGCATCACCGTCGTCGCCCCCTTCTACGGCTACGCCCGCCAGGACAAGAAGGGCCGCGGCCGCGAGCCGATCTCCGCGCGGCTGATCGCCGACATGTTCAAGACCGCCGGCGCCGACCGCCTGATGTCGGTGGACCTGCACACCGCCCAGATCCAGGGCTTCTTCGACGGGCCCGTGGACCACCTGTGGGCGCTGCCGATCCTCGCCGACCACGTCGGCAAGCGGGTCGACCGCTCCAACCTGACGATCGTGTCCCCGGACGCGGGCCGGGTGCGCGTGGCCGACCTGTGGTCCGACCGGCTGGGCGCCCCCCTGGCGATCATCCACAAGCGCCGCGACCCGAACGTGCCCAACCAGGTCAAGGTCCACGAGGTGGTCGGCGACGTCGAGGGCCGCACCTGCGTGCTGGTGGACGACCTCATCGACACCGCCGGCACGATCGTGCAGGCCGCCGAGGCGCTGAAGGCGAACGGCGCCGCGGACGTCATCGCGGCCGCCACCCACGCCGTGCTGTCGGGCCCGGCGGTGGACCGGCTGAAGAACTCGCCCATCTCCGAGCTGGTGGTGACCAACACGCTGCCCATCGCCGAGGCGCAGCGGTTCCCGCAGCTGACCACCCTGTCCATCGCCCCGCTGCTGGCGCGCGCCATCCGCGAGGTCTTCGACGACGGCTCGGTCACCAGCCTGTTCGACGGGCACAGCTGATCCGGCGGCCGGGCCACCGCCGGTCCCCGTCCGGGGACCGGCGCGCGGTCGGCCGCAGCGCGCGGCGCCGGTAGACTGGGGCCCGGTTGCCTCGGCGAGGGACGGCGCGCAGCGCTCTCCGTGATCGACGCGGTGGACGGGTGCGCCCCGCTCTCCCGAGGTCTGTCTGCACGAACCCCCGACCTCACGAGGAGAGCCCCAAGTGGCCGAGACCAAGCTGTCCGCCGAGAAGCGCACCGAGTTCGGCAAGGGCGCCGCCCGCCGCATCCGTCGCGACGACAAGATCCCCGCCGTGGTCTACGGGCACGGCGAGGCGCCGCTGCACGTGACCCTGCCGGGCCACGCCACCATGATGGCGCTGAAGCACGCCAACGCCCTGCTGAGCATCGACGTCGAGGGCGAGAGCCACCTGACGCTGCCCAAGGACGTCCAGCGCGACCCGATCAAGGGCTTCATCGAGCACGTCGACCTCATCGTCGTCAGCCGCGGCGAGAAGGTCTCCGTCGACGTCCCGCTCACCCTGACCGGTGAGGCCGCCGCGGGCACCGTCGTCAACCAGGAGCTGACGACGCTGTCCGTCGAGGCCGAGGCGACCCACCTGCCGGAGTCCCTGGAGGTCTCCGTGGAGGGCCTGGAGGGCGGCAGCCGCGTGGCCGCCGGGGACGTCGCCCTCCCCGAGGGCACCACCCTCGCCGGCGACCCCGAGCAGCTCGTCGTCGTGGTGCAGGCCGCCGCCAGCACCGAGCAGGCCGAGGCCGAGCTGGAGTCCCTGGAGTCCGAGGCCGGCATCGTGCGCGAGGAGCCCCACTCGGACGACCAGGGCGGCGAGGCCTGAGCACCGGTCCGCGCTCGCGGGAGGGCTAGTGAGCGACGCGTGGCTCGTCGTCGGGCTGGGCAACCCCGGCGCCGAGTACGAGCGCACCCGGCACAACGTCGGGCAGATGGTCCTCGCCGAGCTGGCGGGCCGCGCGTCGGCCTCGTTCAAGCGCCACCGCTCCGGTGCCCGGGTCGCCGAGGTGCGCCTGGGCACCGGCCCGGGCGGCGTGCCCGGGCCGCGGGCGGTGCTGGCGGCCCCCACCTCGTACATGAACCTCTCCGGCGGTCCCGTGGCGGGCCTGGCGAAGTACTACGACGTGCCGCTGGAGCACCTCGTCGTCGTCCACGACGAGCTCGACGTGCCCTTCGGTGCCGTCCGCCTCAAGCGCGGCGGTGGTGAGGGCGGTCACAACGGGCTGCGCTCGATCTCGAAGTCCTTGGGAGGCAAGGACTACGCCCGCGTGCGGGTGGGGGTGGGGCGGCCGCCGGGCCGGCAGGACCCGGCCGACTTCGTGCTCAGGGAGTTCTCCACCGTCGAGCGCAAGGACCTGCCGTTCCTGCTGGGGGACGCCGCCGACGCCGTGGAGCTGCTGACCCTGCAGGGGCTGGAGGCCGTGCAGCAGAGGTTCCACAGCCCACCGTGACGCGCGCCGCGCACGGGGAGCGAGAAACGGCCGAGGGCCGGTCAGGACGATTCCTGACCGGCCCTCGGCCGTTCGCGGTCCCCCGCGGCTGCCCGCTCAGTGCTGGCGGCGGGCGCTGCGCTTGGAGGCGACGACCATCGCGGTGCCGCCGAGCACGAGCACGGAGCCCGCAGCCGCCCAGGGCAGCACGTCGGCGCCGGTGTAGGCCAGCTCGTCGCCGGAGGAGTCGAGGGCGCGCGCCGGGCTCGTCGGGCGCTCCTGACCGGTGCTCGGCGTCTCACCGCTCGGCGTCTCACCGCGCGGGGTCTCGCCCTGCGGCGGGGCCGAGGGCTCCGGCGTCACCGGGGTCGTGACCGTCGGCGTCGGCGTGGACGGTGCGTAGTCGGTCGAGGCCGACGCGAGCGTGGCGGTGCCCGTCAGCGCAGCGATCGCGAGGCCCCCACCCGCGACGAGACGGACGGCGTTCTTGGTGCGGTGCACGTGTCTTCCCCCCAATGTCGACGACCCCGCGAGGTGTCGTCCCCCGGTGATCCTTGATCGGGGACCAGGATGACCCATCGTCACCCTCGCGTCCAGCGAACCGCGCCCGTCGGAGCGCTCTCGTGACCTTCCGTGTCCAGGTGCTCCCGGACGGCTCAGCGGACCGTCAGGAAGCAGCGCCGCAGGGCAGCACGCTCACCTCCGGAGCGGCCACGGTGGTGGGCCCGGTGACCTCGGCGGGCAGCTGCGCGGCCGGGCCGCGCAGCTGCCAGCGCACCACCACCGGCTCACCGGGGGGCAGGTCCACGGTCAGGCGCACCAGCCGCCAGCCGTGCTCGGAGTCCACGGCCGTGGGCACGGTCTCGCCGTCCACCGACGCGGAGTCCAGCCCCACCGCCGGCGGCACCCACAGGGAGACCACGTCGCGCGCGGTGCGCTCCCCGCGCGCGGTGGTGGCGACCTGGTTGGCCACGTAGTCCGGGACCTCCTCGGGCACCGCGTTCGTCAGGGTCAGCTCCAGCGCGACCGTGGCCTCCGAGCTCCCCGTCGCGCACGGGCGCTCCAGCCGCAGCACCGGCTGCGTCCAGTAGTCGAGCTTGGACGGGGCCACGTTCGTCAGGCCCACGTGCGCCACCGCCCGCGGCTCGCCCAGCACGCCCGCCAGCCCCGCGGCCACCAGCGCCGCCTGCTCCTGCTCGTCGGCGCTCCACAGCGCCAGGTGACCGCTGTCGACCGCCTCCTGCGCGCCGCGCAGCGCGGCGGTGGACATCCCGTCGGCCAGCACCGCCTCGAAGGCCGCGGCCGAGGTCGCGGACAGGAAGTCCTTGCGGGCGGTGTTGTCGTCGGCGAAGCGCACGTACGCGTCGCGCATGAGCACCGCCGGCAGGTCCGCCGCGGGGACCTGCCCGAAGACGCCCAGGTCGAGGGGCGCGTGGTCCGGGCCCAGCAGCTGCGCCAGCCCCACGGGGTCCACCAGGACCACGGCGTCCGGTTCCGGCAGGCCGGCGTCCACCACCAGGCTCACGGCCAGCCGGGCGGCGTCGTCGGCCTGGGCGCCGACGGTGAGGTTCTGCACCCGCCCCGCGTCGCGGTCCGCGCCGTGCAGGGCCGCGTACGCGTCGCCGTTGACGGAGACGTCGGCGCGGGCGCTGTACAGGTCGCCGTCGGTGCCGGTGCGCTCCAGGGCGATGCGGCCGCCGTCCACCGACACGTACGCGTACGCGCCGACGATGCCCTGCACCGGCCGCACCTCGGCGGGGTTGGTGAAGGCCACCAGGTAGGTGCGCGGGCCCTCGGCCCCCAGCATCGCCGGCAGCTGCGGCACCAGCTCGGCGGCGGTGTCCAGCGGGCCCGCCAGCTCGTCGAGCTGCCGGGCCACCGGCTCCAGCCGGCCGGAGAGCGCGCCGAGCACGGCCGGGTCGTCGGCGGCCGCCAGCTCGGCGCGGGCCACCGCCACGCGGTCGCGGTAGCCGGTGACGACCGGCACCAGCTCCTGCACGGCCGCCACGTCCACCGCCTGCTCGTCGGAGACCACCCCCTCGGCCAGGGCGTCGCCCACCACCTCCAGGGCCGCGGGCAGCGGCTCGGTCAGCACCGCTGCGGCCGCGGCGCCGCCCGACGCCGCCCGCAGCTGCGCCCCGGCCCACGGCAGGTGCTCCGCGGCCCGGTAGGGCCACTGGCTCGTGGCGCGGTGCGCGGCCGCGGCGTCGGCGGCCACCGAGCGGGCCGTGGTGGCCGCCTCGGCGAAGCGCTGCTCGCGCACCTGCTGCTCCAGGACCGGGACGGCACCGGCCACCCGCTGCAGCGCCCGCGCCGCCTGCGCACCGCTGACCGCGACGGCCGCGACCCAGGCCAGCACCACCAGGGCGACGACGCCGAGCAGCACCCGGGCGGCGCGCGGCAGTCGCCGCCGTCGGCGGGCGGGGGCGGTGGCGGGGGAGGAGCCGGACACCCCCAGACAGTAACGAGGACGGGGAGGTGCCCGGGCGCGCTCGCGGGTGCCGGCCCGCGGTGACCTCCGGGGCGCGGGTGGGTGTCGGGGCCCGGACGTAGGCTGGGGACCTCCCACCCCCACCCCTCCCGGAGTGTTCGTGAGCCTCACCGGCCTGCTCGACGTCCTGCGCACCGAACCCGCCGTCCGCGCGGCCGTTCAGGCGGCGCGCGAGGGCGGTGACCAGGCCCTCGACGTGGTCGCCCCGATCGGCGTGCGCCCCGCGCTGCTGGCGGCCCTGGCCGCCGAGCGGCCCCTGCTGGTGGTCACCGCCACCGGCCGCGAGTGCGAGGACCTGGCCACCTGGCTGCGCTGCTACCTGCCGCAGCACGCCGTCGCGGAGTTCCCCGCCTGGGAGACGCTGCCGCACGAGCGGCTGTCCCCGCGCAGCGACACCGTCGCCCAGCGCCTGGCGGTGCTGCGCCGGCTGGCGCACCCCGTCGCGGACGACCCCGCCGCCGGGCCGGTGCGCGTGGTCGTCGCCCCCGTGCGCGCGGTGCTGCAGCCGCTCGTGAGGGGCCTGGCGGAGCTGGAGCCGGTGCGCCTGCGCGCCGGTGACGAGGTCGGCCTGGACGCGGTGGTGCAGGCCCTGGCCGCCGCGGCGTACACGCGCGTGGACATGGTGGAGCGGCGCGGGGAGTTCGCCGTGCGCGGCGGCATCCTCGACGTCTTCCCGCCCACCCGCCCGCACCCGCTGCGCGTGGAGTTCTTCGGCGACGAGGTCGACGAGGTGCGCTCCTTCTCCGTGGCCGACCAGCGCAGCCTGGAGGCCGAGCCGGACGGGGTGTGGGCGCCGCCGTGCCGGGAGCTGCTGCTGACCCCGGCGGTGCGCGAGCGCGCCGCCGCGCTGGCCCCGTCGCTGCCCGGTGCCGCCGAGATGCTCGCCAAGCTCGCCGAGGGCATCGCCGTGGAGGGCATGGAGTCCCTCGCCCCGGCCCTCGTGGACGGCATGGAACCGCTGCTGGACGTGCTGCCCGACGGCACCCACGTCGTGCTCGCCGAGCCGGAGAAGGTGCGCGCCCGCGCCCACGACCTCGTCGCCACCGGCGCGGAGTTCCTCGACGCCGCCTGGGCGGGCGCCGCCGCGGGCGGGCAGACACCGGTGGACCTGGGCGCCTCGTCGTTCTGGACGCTCGCGCAGGTGCGCGCGCACGCGGAGTCCACCCGGCGGCCCTGGTGGTCGGTGACCTCGCTGGTCTCCGACGACGAGCTGCGCGACCTGGAGGACACGCGCGTGCTGCGCGTGGCCGCCCGCGACGTCGTCAGCTACCGCGGCGAGACGGAGAGGGCGCTGGCCGACCTGCGCGAGCTGGCGGGCGCCGGCTGGCGCATCGTCGTCACCACGGAGGGGCACGGACCGGCCAAGCGGCTGGTGGAGCTGCTCTCCGGCGAGGACGTCCCGGCCCGGCTCGTCGACGACCTCGTGGAGCCCCCGGCGCCGGCGGTCGTGGCGGTGACCACCGCGAGCGTGGAGCACGGGTTCGTCGCCGAGGCGCTGAAGGCCGCGCTGGTCACCGAGTCCGACCTCACCGGTGTCGGCGGGCAGTCCACCAAGGACATGCGCCGCATGGCCCCGCGCCGGCGCCGCAACGCCGTGGACCCGCTGAGCCTGCAGCCCGGCGACTTCGTCGTCCACGAGCAGCACGGCATCGGGAAGTTCGTCGAGATGGTGCAGCGCACCGTCCAGGGCGCCACCCGCGAGTACCTCGTGCTGGAGTACGCCTCCAGCAAGCGCGGCCAGCCCGGCGACCGCCTGTTCGTTCCCACCGACACCCTGGACCAGGTCACCCGCTACACCGGCGGGGAGACCCCGACGCTGTCGAAGATGGGCGGCTCGGACTGGGCGAAGACGAAGTCCCGGGCGCGCAAGGCCGTCAAGGAGATCGCCGGCGACCTCATCAAGCTGTACTCCGCTCGCATGGCCACCAAGGGCCACGCCTTCGGCCAGGACACCCCGTGGCAGCGCGAGCTGGAGGACGCCTTCCCGTACGTGGAGACGCCCGACCAGCTCGCCAGCATCGACGAGGTCAAGGGCGACATGATGAAGCCGGTCCCCATGGACCGGCTCATCTGCGGCGACGTCGGCTACGGCAAGACGGAGATCGCGCTGCGCGCGGCCTTCAAGGCCGTCCAGGACGGCAAGCAGGTCGCCGTGCTCGTGCCCACGACGCTGCTCGTGCAGCAGCACTTCAAGACCTTCGCCGAGCGGTACGCGCAGTTCCCCGTCTCGGTGAAGCCGCTGTCGCGGTTCACGCCCGGCCCGGAGGCGAAGGAGACGATCGCGGGCCTGGCCGACGGCTCCGTCGACGTCGTCATCGGCACGCACCGCCTGCTCAGCGGGGAGGTGAAGTTCAAGGACCTCGGCCTGGTGGTCGTCGACGAGGAGCAGCGCTTCGGCGTCGAGCACAAGGAGTCGCTGAAGACGCTGCGCACCAACGTGGACGTCCTCGCGATGAGCGCCACCCCGATCCCGCGCACCCTGGAGATGGCGGTCACCGGCATCCGGGAGATGTCGACGCTGGCCACCCCGCCGGAGGAGCGCCACCCGGTCCTGACGTACGTGGGCGGCCAGGAGGACAAGCAGATCGCCGCCGCGATCCGCCGCGAGCTGCTGCGCGAGGGGCAGGTCTTCTACATCCACAACCGGGTGCAGTCCATCGAGCGCACCGCCGCCCGGCTGAAGGAGCTCGTCCCCGAGGCCCGGATCGCCACCGCGCACGGGCAGATGGGCGAGCACCGCCTGGAGCAGGTCGTCGTCGACTTCTGGGAGAAGAAGTTCGACGTGCTGGTCTGCACCACCATCGTCGAGACGGGCCTGGACATCTCCAACGCCAACACCCTCATCGTGGAGCGCGCCGACGCGATGGGCCTGTCGCAGCTGCACCAGCTGCGCGGACGCGTCGGCCGCGGCCGGGAGCGGGCGTACGCGTACTTCCTGTTCCCGCCCGAGAAGCCGCTCACCGAGACCGCGCACGACCGCCTCGCCACCATCGCGCAGCACACCGACCTCGGTTCCGGGATGGCCGTGGCGATGAAGGACCTGGAGATCCGCGGCGCCGGCAACATGCTGGGCGGGGAGCAGTCCGGCCACATCGCCGGGGTCGGGTTCGACCTCTACATGCGCATGGTCGCCGACGCGGTGGCCGACGTGCGCCGGCAGGTCCCGGGCGCGGAGAACGACGCCGAGCCCGAGCCCACCGAGGTGAAGATCGAGCTGCCGATCGACGCGCACCTGCCGCACGACTACGTGCCCAGCGAGCGGCTGCGCCTGGAGGCGTACCGCCGCCTGGCGGCCGCCGACTCCGACCAGGACCTCGTCGACCTGAACGCGGAGCTGACGGACCGCTACGGCACCCCGCCGCAGCCGGTGCTGAACCTGCTGGAGGTGGCGCGCTTCCGCATCGCCGCCCGCCGCGTGGGCCTGCGCGAGGTGTCCCTGCAGGGCAAGCAGGTGCGGTTCGCGCCGATCGACCTGCCGGAGTCGCGCGAGCTGCGGCTGAAGCGGCTGTACCCGGGCACGATCCTCAAGCCGGCCCTGTCGGTGGCGCTGGTGCCGGCGCCGATGACCGCGCGCATCGGCGGCAAGCCGCTGCGCGACGCGGAGATGCTCGGGTGGGCGCACGAGTTCGTCGCCGCGGTGCTCATGGACCAGCCGGCGGCGGTCGCCGCGGGAGCACGGCGGTGAGCGGGGTGCCCGCCGGGCCGCCCGCCGGCTCGAAGCTGCTCGACCTCGTCGCCGTCATGGACCGGCTGCGCTCACCCGGCGGGTGCCCGTGGGACGCGCGGCAGACGCACGCCTCCCTGCTGCGGTACCTCGTCGAGGAGAGCTACGAGGTCGTCGACGCCGTGGAGAACGGCACCCGCGAGGAGCTGCGCGACGAGCTCGGCGACCTGCTGCTGCAGGTGGTCTTCCACGCCCGCGTGGCCGCCGAGGACCCCGCGGAGGGCTTCGACGTCGACGACGTGGCGGAGGCGATCGTCGCGAAGCTGGTGCGCCGGCACCCGCACGTCTTCGACGGGGAGGTCGCCGCCGAGGACCTGCAGGCCCGCTGGGACGCCATCAAGGCCACCGAGAAGCCGCGCGAGTCCGTCCTGGACGGCATCCCGCTGCAGCTGCCGGCGCTCGCCCGCGCCGACAAGGTCCTCGGCCGCCTGCAGCGCGCCGGCCTCGCCGAGCCCGCCGGGGCGCAGGAGCCGGT